>JALVPN010000097.1:13002-13962 GCA_027031765.1 Promethearchaeota archaeon
GCCCCGGCCCTCTGGTCTGCGTGGCCAGCGGGCTTCTTTCGTCGCGCGGCCCGTATCTCCGACGTCTCTGCGACAAGCATCTCGTTTATTCGGTCTGTTAGCTGCGAGGTGTGGGCTTCGGCCTCTATCATGCGGAACGCCTTTACTGCGAGCCTGAGCGTAGGTATGTCTGGTGCCTTTATCCATATGCGCCCGTTCTGACCCACGACCACCTGTATCTCCAAGACTCGCTTGATCATGTTGATCATGGAGCCCCTACGCCCTATGATCCGGGGTATCTTGGCCGGACTGACCTCGAGGATCATCCCCCCACTGAGCCTCCTGAACTCACGGCCCCGCATGGACAGGAACGGCCCGCTCACACGGTCAAATGCAATGACCTCGGCGGTAATGACATCCCCGATGTCCATGTAGCGGGATATGTCCTCGTCGTAGGGGCGACGCAGCGCATTGTTTGCGTGCAGCGATGCGCCATACGGCCCGCCAATGTCGACTTTCCAGTTGTTGCCGGCCACCATTGTGATCGTGCCGATGACCAGGTCGCCCTCGCGGGGGATGTATACACCCTCCAGTGGTACGACCTTCACAGTATTGCCACGCAGCTCGGCAAGCCCAATGACCGCCGAGTAGACCTTACCATCTTCGCCGTAGGTTCCCACAGACGACCTGTACCGGCCCTCAGCTAGGAGCTGACCGGGAACCACAATCTCTCTCTGCTGAAAGTACACCGCCAATGTATTCCCTCGTCATGTTTCTGTGTTCAGCATTAACCAACTCGTGCAAGCCCTCACTCATCTTGTCATCTGACGACATCTATCTTGACCTGACCTTTCGTCAACTTTGAGAGCTCGTCATACAGGCTCTGTCTACGAGAGGCGGGAACCTCTACAACACCCGTCCATGAACCGTCCTGCCCCCATGACTGGGACTTGATCGCGCCCGCGCCCGCCACGAGGTTGT
>JALVPN010000098.1:0-4152 GCA_027031765.1 Promethearchaeota archaeon
TGTAAGAGGTTCAGATTTTGGATATCAGGTGGCGTCCGATTCCTGTGGGGTAGCACGCTCCTCATGACGCTCGTGGTTTCATGTCAGTTGGCGGTGTATCGTCCGGGATCTCCACTGGACAACGCCCGTGGACTCCTGCCGTGCTGGGTGGGGTGCGGGAGTGGGGCTCCCGGGAACGGTCTGACAGCCGGGTCAGGGGTGGCCTGACAGCCAGGTGGATCTGGGCCCCGTCTGCCAGCCGGCCTGTGGGGCCGCAGCAGGCCAGACAGTCAGATGTGCTACGGGCCCGTGGGGCTATCAGATGGTTGTCTTGCAGCCAGTGAGAGGGCCGGTGTATTGGTCGGGACGGTCAGAGTGGTCTGTAGGTCAATGGGGCGGCCCATGGGGCAGCGGGATGGGATATAGTATGAGAGGGGCCGGCAGTTGTCCTGCAGGCCAGCCAAAGGCCCCTCCTGGTAGGTGGGCCTGGGGTACTGCTGTAATCCGGCCGGGCCCGTGCGGGTCGAACTGGCATGATGGCCGGCCAGAGTCCCCGTGGGGTCACGGACGGACAGTGGTCAGGGGGGTCACCGGTGGCCCCTGACTGCTCCTCAAGGCCTATGGCCCCCAGTGTCGCGGGTCTACGGTGGCGGACTCTGGCGCGTGCAGTGCCAAGGTGATTGGCCCCGGAACCGGCCCGATAGTATTCCCGTCCTCCCCGATGGAGAGGAGGGCCCGCATGCCATCTGAGAGACTGACCTCTCTCGCCACTGCCCCCGGGATTCGAGTGGAGTGTCCTTTTCCGACCTCGACCATGATACCCAACACATATCACCCGGGCACCTATACTGTGTCATATGTCACTCTAGGTGACCGGGCCGAGATAGACCTGCTGCATGTGAGTGTCATGTCTAGAAGGGCCGGCCCGGGGCATGACAGGGTATGTGAATCCATGGTGCCGGGCATCGCCGGCATGCACAGTGGGCAGTCACTCCAAGACGACCAGTCTGACGGTCTGCCGGCCGACCGGCCGACCGGCCGACGAATCGACCCCCCTCGTCCTCCCAGCCTGATACTGTTTCCTTGGGCCGGACGATAGGTATGACCCCATGTGTGTCCCAACACGACCCCATATCTCCAAGACACGCCTCTCCCTAGCTTGTTGAGGGTGCGTTCCACCGAATAAGACTAATGGGCCAGGCCTACGCGTTCCCACGCTCTACCCAAGGGCCATCCAGAGCATCTCTGGCAGGGGGAGCCAAGATGTAGTCCGCACTCAGCCGCAGCGGCATCGCCGTATTCTGTGGATTTTGGGCACAGATTGGCATGCTGTGCCGCATCATTCTGTCAAGGTACGGGAACAGTTCTCTTTGACAGACTGCTCGGATTGGTCGAGCGAGACCCTGAAATAAGGTGGCGTTGTAGTAGCCTTACGTCGGTCAACTACATAGGGGGTTGAGGCAATGGAACACTACACGATATGGTGGAAAGGACCGTTCACCTACGATGAAGTCATTGAGGATGAAGGCTACGGTGACGATGAAGACCTCTATGCCATCGCACATATCCCACCAAAGCGTGCTCCGAGAACGCTCTACATCGGACGCTCATTCCGCCAGTATGTTGCAGATAGGTTGAAACGACATCATGCGGACTATGCAATCTACGAGAAATACGGTGAGAAATCAATCCGATACTATCTTGGAAGGATTAGACTGAAACGTGGACAACGCAGATCTGAGAAGCGTGTTGCGGATATCGAAGCAGCAATAATCTACAACCATGGTGACGAACTGGAGTTCAATGTTCAGAGTACCGCAGCCTACTATGGTCGGGCCCTCTCAATATCTCACAAGGGATCTGTACCACCGGGTCTTGAGGACTTTAAGACCAGCGACTGGGACTGAGGTGTGCGGTTCCGGTACCCCCCAAGAGAAACTCCACGCTGCCTACACTCACTGGCTTGCATCATTGATATGGTTTTGACCGCTCAACGTCACCTGTCGTAACATTGCACAAGCAAGGTTCTCAGCAATGTAGTCCTATCCGCACTCGGCAGAAAGTGGCGCTACACCACCGCTTGAAGTGAGGGACTACCTGTACCCAGCGCGGCTTTCCGGGGTTTCACTCCAGAGATATAGACGACCTGACCAAAGCCACTCCTAGCACTGATAGCGCAACGTGGCCGTGGCAATGGTGGGAGTGCGGACGTACTTGGCGGTGAAGCGTACTCGCTGCGTGGGTCGTCAGGTCAAGTGGGAGCAATGCAAAGAAGTGCCTATGGAAACGCTGTTCTACGACCACTGAACTCTGCACAATGTGAGGACTCCCGGCTGTGAGCGAGAAATCCGCATAGGACTCGAGGATGACGCGACATACCGCAAGCCGAGGCCCATCGCCCGCATCGAGGTACCCGGAAGAGTGCAGGCTGCCTTCACAGGTGCCGGTCACTTCGACCGTACAGGAGTGCTGTTTCAATGACAGACCACCAAAGTATGGTCAGCATGGATCTCATGAAACGAGCGGACAGAGTTGCTTGGGACTCGCGAATGAAACGAGGTGCAAGCCCTACCTGCCCCGCATAGTGCCCCTTAGCCGGACTTGTGGTGACCACCTGACTCGAATTGGAAGAAGATACATGGGAACAGCGAGAAGTGCAGGCCCGGATTCACGGTTCAAATGGCCTCCGGCGAAACCGTCACGTCACACACAGACCGACTGTCCCCCATGGGGGTACTACTGTTCGAACGGACTCGGGCAATTCCCTAGCTGTGGTATGTTCAAGCAGTAACTATATTCCCTATAAGAGATGACTGACACAGGCATCATGGGATGTAGGTGCGCACACGGAAGGCGGAAACTGTGGAGATTGAACCCAAGAGACTGGCCCGTTACAGACAGAAGACTGGCCGTGTCTTGTCAGCACTCGAAGAGGTATCCGACCGGCCCTCCAGACCACAAGGTCTCGTCTTGAAAGGGATATACTACGACCTCGTGACGGCAATCGAGTGCGCTATGGAGATTGCGGCAATGCTGGTCAGAGACTCGGGAGAGGTACCAGTGGGCGACAGAGAGAACATAGGTGTGCTGGCTCAGCGCGGGTTGCTGACCCGGGAGCTGGGAGACCGCCTATTGCGTTGCAATGCATTGAGAGACGTCCTGGTCCATAGGTACAACGGGATAGACGGACAGCGCGTGATGGAGTCGATACCGGAGGTCGACAGTATCCTGCGAGAATACATCGAAGTAGTGGAGGGACTCGTTGGTGGATCTTGAGGAGGTACGACGAGAACTGGCATTCCTGTCGGGATGGGAGGTCATAACGTTCGGCTCTGCGGTCACAGGGAAGGCTGGGCCCCAGTCGGACATCGACATTGCAATAATAGCGCGGACGCAAGACACAGACGCACACTGGCAGCTCAGGATTGATGCCCTGAGCAGGGCGCCGGGGCGATACGACATCCAGGTCCTTGAGGGCTTGCCGATAGTCGTGATCTCTGAAATCCTCGAGGACTACGTGGTAGTCTTTGGAGACCCGCCCGCAATAGGGGAGTACCTGTACGCGTACCGCAGGGAATGGGAGAGATATCAGCGACGGTTTGAACTGCCTTCTCTCAATGACATCAAGAGGGGAGTTGGACTCTCGGGCAATCACGCTGAGGGTCCAGAAAAGGGGTCACCGACCTAGAACAGGAAACCTCCTGCTGGCCTTGGGCTCCGCTACCCCTATCTTGCATCCACCAAGCTTCCTCGTCGAGTTGACGCACCCTCTGCTCCAAGACAGTCGAGTCAAGAGCCTTGGAGAGAATGACACTACCGTGCGCCGTGGCAGGGCAGTAGCCTAGGACACCGTTCAGCGATGTGTTTCCTCGGCGCCCACTCGCGAAGCGCGTCTCACAGGCAGGAACACCACCAGTGCCGTGACCACCAACGTGACCGACTTGCCGGTGGAGTCCCCAGTCCTGGAGGTATCGGGCGCTGTCTTGTCCTAGTGCCGAAACAGAGGTCAGGGTCCATGATTCACTAGACCCATTTCACCCGCTCGCAGTCCCACTCCCGCAGCATCCTTGCAAGCTCGCCGGTGTGATGCATAGAGTGTCGCAACAGATAGACAAGCTTCTCGAAGATACTTGAGAACCAGTGGAAGCCATCTGGAGCCCGGAGGTCAGCATC
>JALVPN010000098.1:4162-4821 GCA_027031765.1 Promethearchaeota archaeon
GATGAGAGGTAGGTCGTGAGGCGCTGCGACATATCATCAAGGTAGCTGATGACAATGTCCTTTGTGGTCTTGGGCAGGATGTCCCGCTCGACGTCAGTGTCCTCAGACCACTCGAACCCCGCACGTCCGCCCCATCTCATCCCCTCGGGGGTGTCTCGCGAGTAGAAGTCCATGGTCTCGACCACGTGATAAGCGGTCAGCGAGAAGTACCATTCTCTTGAACCCCTGTGCCACAACCCGTCTGGGACCTTGTCGACCGCCTGTCGGAGCATATCCCAGCTGGCCTGGAACTGGCTGAGCAGTGCAGGGCCCAACATTCTCTCTTGAGCCAAGTAGACATTCACCACAACCATACACGGACGGACGCACGTATTTGGATGTTGCGACCCGGAAGCCCCCGCGCTACGCCGGACTGCGAACATGAGCCTCATCAATCTCATCAGAGAGCATGCAGGGCAGACTGCTCATGGTTAGAGTTGGCATGGTCTGGGAGCACCAAGACGCCCCAACGCAAGAAACGGATTCATCCACATGAGGAGCAACTCTGCGCATGGCTATGGTAGGGACTGGATCCCTTCGCCATGTTAATAGCCTTCGGCTGACCACAGTGTTCGGAGCGGAGCCGTATGACCGGGATTGACAAGGGTCTTGTCACACGC
>JALVPN010000099.1 GCA_027031765.1 Promethearchaeota archaeon
AACTCATAGACTTGGGCGTCCACAGGGTTGTCCTAGAAGCCCCCGATCTGCTCGACTTCAGACGTGGCCCCGAGCCCCTGACCGACGCGTGCGTCCCCCCTGCCGACCTTGACGCACTGCGTGACCTGCTGGAGGCAGTCACATCACACCCCGAGGTACGGGCTGGACATGTGCACGTTTCGGTGGAGAACGTCAAGGCCTGTCTCTTCACCGACGAGGTCGCAGAGCTGTTCTCACAGGTGCTCGCTGGTGGGTCGCCGAACATCGGGATAGAAACGGGGTCTGCTGAACACATGCGGCTGATTGGGAAGTGCGGGGCCCCACCGGATGTTGTCCGGGCAGTACGTGTTGCAAAGGCCCATGGCCTGTCGCCCTACGTGTACTTCATATACGGCCTGCCCGGGGAGTCGCCCTCCACTGTGGAACAGTCTGTCCGGCTCATGCGTGAGCTGTGCTCTGCTGGTGCTGGGAGGATAATCCTCTACGGGTTCCGACCGCTCCCGGGCTCCGCCTTCTCGGACTTCCCTGCGCCGTCACGGGACGATCCTCTTGCACGACGTATGCGCCGGGCCGCAGCACGCATGAACCGGCAGATGAAACAGACATACGTGGGACGGGTAATCCGTGGGATTGCTGCTGAGCCGTCCTGGAGTCATCATGGTCACACCATGGTGTACCCGCTGGCGGAGGGGCCTGTCATGACGGTACCAGGGGGGTTCTCACCTGGGACGCTCATGGATGTCCGTATCACCGCAGTGCTCAGCCAGAGCCTCCTTATGGGTACGCCGCTCCGGGTTGTCGACGAGCGCCCGTCCTGACCGGGCCTCAGCTCTCACCGTCCCCGTCTGTCAGAGGCAAAACTTCATATGCTCACTCTGGGCAACGGGCACTGCGCCTGTAAGCCCGGCGTGTCACAGGAGGTGCGACTGCATGGTCTATGTCTGTCACAGCTGTCATCGTGAGGTCACGTTGGAGGGCCTGAAGACCCTCCCTGGTGTCAAGTGCCCCTATTGCGGTGGCAGGATCCTCTACAAGATACGCCCGCCAGTTGTCAAGCGTGTGAAGGGCGTGTAGGGCGTCGTGCACCGTGTCCTCTTCTCTTCTTTTGTGTCATGTCCCTGCTCTAGGAGGGGCGACACCCGACCACGCACTCGGGTGTGCTGGTCTACCCCTTGAAGAGGAGGTAGACAGCTGCGACCACTGATGCCATGAACAACAGCACGAAGACGGCTGAGAGTATTTTCTTCCTTGTGGCATACCTCAATGTCCTGTCTCCTTCTCGCGGATCAGGATTTCGCCCAGCTTCTCCAGTCCTTCAATGCCCCTTATTTCTTCTTCCAACAGTGGTACAGTGGTGATGTCAAGATCCGCGTAGAGGTCGCGAATATCTCTGAGGTTGGTCTGTTGCATCTCATGCCGCTTGGTACAGAAGGGGCAACTGGGGTTCTCAGGGACGAGCTGGTTGACCACCAGGTGGGTGGCTGGGATGTCCCATGCGTTGAGGCTCGCAAGCAGCCGCTGGGTTTCGAACACAGCCATGGCCTCTGGGATCAGCACTACGATGAACTGTGTGACATTTGGGTCTGAGAGCTGCAGCCGCGCGGCCCTGATCTTCTCCTTCCTCCTCTGTAGCATCTGCCATGCAGTGTCTTCCTGCTGCCCGCCACCGAACATGGCCCTGATGCCTGAGAGCATCGAGCTCAGCCTCTGTCGCAGCGTCAGTATCTTGCCGAGCCAGCTGTCGAGCAGGTCAGGCAACTCGAGCAGTTTGAGGGTGTGACCGGTGGGCGCGGTGTCGAAGACCACCCGGTCGAAGGAGGTGTCCTCCAAGAACTCCAACATCTTGCCGAACGCTATCGCCTCGTCAGAGCCCGGCGGGGCCATTCCAACCATGTCGCCCATCAGCTGTGAGGCCATCTGCATGTCCGTGCCCGCTGTCCCCGCCTGCAGGCTCTCTTGGAACTCCATCATGCCCTTCTCGGTGTCGATTTCAAGTCCCCACAGGTTGTCAACCCCCTCCACCTCCACTATCTCACCACCTGACAGGTCCTGGTCAAAACTATCACTGAGACTGTGTGCAGGGTCAGTGCTCAGTACTAGGGTCCTGTAGCCGTGTCTGGCCGACAATAGGGCCATGGCCCCTGCGCAGCTGGTCTTTCCAACACCACCCTTCCCCCCACTGAGGATGAACTTGATGGTATCGGTGTATATGATGTCGCGGACTGTCACTCTTATCGCCAATAGGCGCGGGGAGTCTACAATAAAGAGGCTTTCCATAGTGGTGCGGGCACCATGTTGCAGCTCCCCGCCTGTGAGGGCTGTCTGATAGGTGGCAGCAGCCCCTACATGGCGCCACAGGACAACGTAGCTATAGATATATGCACAGGGATGCCGTTCTGCCACCCGTATTACGGCCTTGGCAGGTGAACTGAGGTTTCCTTCCCACAGATCCGTACCACAGCCCAACAACTACCATCGACCATACTGGCCCTGCTCAGCATTGCGGTCCCAGGTGGTCTCCCACCTCCTGATGAGTCCGTCCTTGAACGGTTCAGCCCCCGTGCAGTGGTCCTCATCATGATTGACAACTTTGGGCTCTTCGAGGCCGTGGTCTACAAACCAGAGGGCCTCATCAAGAACATGGAGGTCCTCGCTCTGATTGAGACCGACAACCCGTACGCCCGCCCGCTCATGAAAACCCTGTTCCACGGGCCCACCCCCTCCAAGTTCCACCTGTTGTATCATGTCCAAGACTATGGGAAGGTGGTACGGGTGGTCTGTCGTGAGGAGGACCGGGAGGTCTTCGAGTTCGACACCTCTTTCACAAGGTGTGTGCGCGACGACATGACCGCGTATGTCGAGTCCACAAAGCACATCTTCCGGAGCGAGCTCATGTTCGTCCACTTCCTCGACTTTGAGAGCCTGTATGCCCAGTATGGCCACCGGACGCCCCCCGAGAAGCTGCTTGAGAAGATTGTCCGCAGGACTGACAACTGGATCAAGGTGCTGCGTCGACAGGCACGCAAGGACACCCTCTTCATGGTGATTGGCAACCACGGTCAGAACCCAATCCCACTCGACTACAAGGGCAAGCTGGCCGAGTGGCGCAAGGCCAACGCGCCTATCGCCATAATGTTCCAAAAGCGCGACAAGTGAGTCAGAAAAGTGCCGGCAGTCCGAACAGTATCGCGACCAGTGCGAGGAACACACAGAGCTTCCAGAAGCTGACCCTGCGTGCGACCCTTAGCAGTGCTTCCATCGACAGTAGCCCCGTGGCAAAGACAATGCACTCCATGACCACCATGTCCACGGGCGTAACCGACGCCGGCAACTGTGCACCGAGCATGACGTCCAGTGCCAAGACGCCGAGCACTGCTGGCACGCTCATGAGGAAGCTGAACCTGAGTGCGGTCTCCTTGTCGACCCGTTGCATGAGGAGGGCAGACACGGTGACGCCGGACCTGCTCAGCCCCGGTAGTACGGCAAGCCCCTGCACGAGACCAGTCACTGCAGCTATGCGTCCTGTCAGCCCACGCCCACTGTCGACCGCCCCCACACTTTCGTCCTGTTGGCGCGTTGGTAGGTACAACATCAGTGCGGTGATGAGGAGCAGCGCACCCACAAGGACATTCACGAGCTCCCCCTGTGTGACCATGAGGGTGGTCTTCAGTGTCAGGTATAGGGGTATTGCTGTCACGGCGGTACAGACGGTGGCCACCACGAGCCAGCCCAGGAGTGCCCTGTCCCTGAGCAGGAGCAGGTCACGGATTTCACGTGGGTACCTTGCGACGACCGCCATCGCCGTACCGAGGTGGAGCCAGATGACGAGGCCGACCATCTCGTCTGGTGGTACGCTGGTGAAGTTGTAGAGGAACAGCACAGCCTGTCCCTCGCTGCTTATTGGCAGCCATTCTACGGTTCCCTGGATCAGTGCGACGAGGACTTGCCACGGCTCCATTGTGTGTACGCCACCCACGGACTGGCTCAAGAAGACTTAAAAGATAACCCCCAAGGCAACTCCCGTCGGAGTGAGGTCTGGAAATTGGTCTTGGACAACGGTCGCTTCCTGACGCAAGAGCTGGCCAACATCACCCATATGATTGACGAACACTTCCGCATTGCCCTCTCAGCCAACAAGATTGTGGTGAACGGGCTGTTCGGCTGGCTCGACGAGGAGAAAAAGGTCACTGATGAGGAGCTCAGGGCGATAACAGAGCTCGAAGAGAAGGGCGATAACCTGAAGCGCCGCATCCTGAACGAACTGGCGAAGGCCAACTCGCTCCTACAGCGTGAGGACCTCCTCAGGCTCGTGCACTACAATGACAAGCTGATTGATGGGGCGGAGATTGCCTGCTACCACCTTGCAGCTGTCATCGACTCGTGGGTGCCCTCAGGGCAACTGCGTTACAAACTCCACGAGTTCGGTGAGGCCCTGCTGTCAATAGTGTCCGAACAGCGGGAGGCCGTTCGGTTCCTCGCACTTGACATCGAGAAGTCCATGGAACGCGCCGACGCCATATGCAAGATTGAGAAGAAGATTGACATCATCCTGCGCGAGATAATCACTGTCCTCTATGCCTCTGACCTCGCCCTTGAAACTCTCCTCCGTTTCAGGGACTTCCTCATGATGATGGAGGAAGTGGCCAACTTCAGCGAGGACGCCGCCATTGCAATCCGTGGCCTGTCCCTGACCCTCAACATCTAGTGGCAGTCACCCTTGTTGGTCGGTGAGGCCTGTTGGCTGGTGGTGCCGGAGAAGTCGCAGGTGTGGGTGGAGCGGCCCCGGCAG
>JALVPN010000100.1 GCA_027031765.1 Promethearchaeota archaeon
ACGAACTCGAAGAGTTCCAGCGGGTCCTGCGGGCCGAGTCCTCTCACCAGACCCGGTGACAGTACTGTCACGTCGACCCCAGCCCACTGTAGTCCCTGACCGCAGTACAGGCCGGCGGCTACATTTTGACTGGGGATCATGCGGTTCATGTTGTGTACTCTGTCCGGCCCTCCCTGGGCGGGCTGTCCCCGTGAGTCACCCTGCGCCCCTACGGTCAGCAATCTGGCCTGCCACAGCCCTTTCTGTTCTTGGAGGCCCAGGGCCGTGCGATGGCGCGTCCATGGAACAAGAACACACTTAAGTGACCTCGCCCCTCGGGGGTGCGGTGACTACACATGGTTGAAGTCGCCGGCTTTGAGTTTCCAGACAATCTCTATTACTTCTCCACCGAGACCGACTCGTTGTGGGTCAAGCGCGAGGACGGGAAGGTACGCATCGGGCTGACCGCACTGGGGTCGTATGCTGCTGGCAACATCAAGTTCATCCGGCTGAGGCCTGCGGGGAAGGCCGTCAAGGCAGGTCGCAGTCTTGGCACACTCGAGTCCGGTAAGTGGACCGGTGCTGTGAAGTCCCCGGTCACCGGCACCATTGTCGAGGTCAACGAGGAGCTCAAGAACAACCCTGGCCTCCTCAGCGAAGACCCCTACGGGAAGGGGTGGATTGCAGTGGTCGAGGGCGACAACCTCGACGAGGAGCTCGCAAAACTCCAGGGGGCGGATGGCCTCGAGGAGTGGGCCAAGAAAGAGGTCGCTGCCAAGAAGGCCCTGAAGGGCGAGTAGTAGCAGCACCATCTGATGGCCGTCCCCTTCGCAGTATGGTATGGTATGGTATGGTATAGTATAGTATGCGGCGGCTCTACCCGGACGGGACTGGCCACACTGTCGGGTCGTCCCTGTCCCAGTCATCCGCGGTCGGGTCGTCCCGGCCGCACTGTTTCTCTTGTCCTGGTGCTTCTCCAGACAGGATGACAGGGACTGTCAATCGCTGTGGGGCGTGGTGTCCTCAATACGCTACCTGTCCACTGTCTGGCTGTGGGCCTGCCGTTGGGGTCAGGTGGTCTGTTTCAGGATCCGGTTGCCAGGTCATCGCCGAGGTCAATCTCGGTTCTCTGGAGGACGAGCACTGCTACGAGCAGGAACGGCGCGAAGAGCGGCCCCCATATGACCAGCCCCTGTGCAGTACTACCGGTCGTGGCCTCCGACCACCCCATGATGGCACCCAGGAGTACGGCCCCGACGGCCTGTGCAGCGTTGAAGGGGATGCCAAGGAGCCCAATGAACATCCCCGCCCGTCCCACTCCAGACCTCAGGGTGTCCAGTTCAGCAAAGTCCGCCGGGACCACGTAGTTCAGGAGATAGAAGGCTGCAATCCCCGCACCTATCGGCACGAAGAACACCGCAGCCACCACCCGCCCGGGCAGGAGCGGCACCAGTGTGGGCACCAGTGGCATGATGAAGAGGGCGCATGCCAGCACGAGGGTGGCGACTGTCAGGGTCTTCTTCTTGGTGGAACTGCGTATCACCCGTGCCCAGCCGAACAGGAAGGCCACGGTGGCACCTAGGAGGACTGCCGCAGGGAACGCCAGGTCTTCGATGGTGGTGAGCCCCAGGACCTCCTCTGTGAACCCTACAGCCTGTGCGATGACCCCTGAGAACGGCAGTGCAAAGAGTGCCGCAATGAAGACCCAGCGGGCATAGTCCGGGTTGTGCACTATGGTCGCGGTCTCAGACAGTATGTCGTGTCCGGGCCGCTGCCCCCTGGTCCCAGCTGGTAATAGCAGGACTGAGGGCAAGTATGACCCGATGACTGAGAGGGCGGCAAGTGCGACTACGGTCTTGCCTGTAGCGGTCAGCACGGCCGGGGACGTGGACGTGAAGAGGAGTGGTGGCGCAATGAATGCAAGTGCGGCACCAATTGCGTTTGCAGACCAGTTGGCGGTGTTCTGGTAGCCCGACACAAGTGGCCTCTCGTCCTCATCCGTAATCTCGGGCATCCACGCCTGGAACGCGGTCAGCAGGAACGCATATGCAGCCTTGAATGTGGCAAGTGTCATGAGATAGTATGCAAACAGGTATGGCTCCACCAGTGGGCTCGACAGAGTAAGGAACAGGTCTGGCATGAAGAGCAGGGCCCCCGTGGTGGCCAGTGCTGGCGCCCCGATGATGACGAATGGCTTCCGACCGTGCCCCCATATACTGGCCCGGTCACTGTAGAACCCGGTGAGCCAGTGGGTCAGTCCGATGACCACGTAGGACACGCCAAGCGCCAGTCCTGAGAGAAACCAGTTCAGTTCGAACATGCTGCCGTAGATGTAGAAGCTCGTGAGGTCCACCAGGGAGAGCATGAGTGTCGAGCCGAACCTACCCACCCCATAGGCTATCCTGCCAGCGCGTCCAAGCCTTGCCATCAGCACTCTGCCCCTGTGGTCGTGTTGATGAGCGGTGGCGTGTCCCCTTTAAGTAGTCTGTGTGTGGACGCGGCCCACTGTGTTGTGGGACTGGGACGCCATGCCAGTCGGTGTCTGGTGGTCGACCTGTGTCGGTCGTGTGACCTGTGGGCTGTGCAGTCTGCCTGTGGCCCCTCTGTGGTGCGTGCTGTGTGTGGTGGGTGCCAGGCCCCGGTGACCCGGGCTCAACGCCGCCTGAGGAGCTCACGGCGCATGGTCACAGCTGCATCGTATAGGATTTCGGGGGGCACAAGGACGTAGAGCAGGTCTCTGGAATAGCCGGACTCAAAGACTATGCTCTGGAACACCAGTGTCTGTAGACTGCGCTCGATGTCCTCCTGTGTGGCACGTACACCCAGCTCTTCGCACTTGATGGTAATCAGCTCGTTGAGCGTGGGCCGGTCGATGTAGGTCTCGGTCTTGTGTCGGCTGAGGTGTTCGCTGAGGGCCTCAAGTACGAGCAGGGTCATGAAGTCATTCATTGAGATGGTCTCAATGATGTCTGTGTAGTCCTCGTCAGCAAAGGTGGTAATCCCTGCAGTGGCCGCCCGCACCAGGTCTGATGTGACCTCGCGTCCCGACTGTGCCAGTGGCCAGAGGGCTTTCAGTGCCTCAATTGACGACTTTGGGCGTCCAGCATCGAACTCGAGCACAATGTCGGTGACGTACCTGATCACCTCCTCTGTCAGCCCGAAGGGGAACGTGTCCTGGACGCGCTGACGCACGATGTCGTAGAGCTGCGACTGGGTGTAGGTGTCAAGTGCGACCTCAAAGTCGTAGGACATGTGGGTCGCTGCACCCTTCGTCAGGAGTCGGTAGTCATGGCTGTTGAGCACACCTATCGTGCTCGCCTTTATCTCCTTGGACAGCCGTGCGAGCTTTGCATACACCTCTTCGTTGGTCTCGTCGATGTTGTCCAGTACGAACACTGTCCTCTTTGTGGCCCGAGCTGCGCGCTTGAACTGCATCCACAGCACATCAAGGTCGAAGGCCACGGTTATCGGCCTGTGCGCGAGCCTGTGGATCTTGTCGGTGAGCTCGCTGACAATCTCGGTGCAGCTCTTCATCTTCGCATCGACATAGATTGTATGTGCGTCAAACTGCGCTGGCACCAGCTTTGTCAGGAAGTACCGTGAGAACACGGTCATGCCAACACCAGAGATGCCGTGGACAAGACAGTTGATCCCGTAGTCGCTCTCATACGAGTCCCTGTAGACACCGCTCAGCAGGCGCAGGTCTCTGTCCCGGTGCAACAGCCGGTCGGGGACATAGTAGGGGTCGAAGAGTCCCCGTGGACTGGCCCTTGGACGCATCATATTCATCACCAGGTAGTCCCGGACGGACTATTTAAGCACCTACAGACTGTGGGTTCACCGAAAGTATTCCTGTGTGTCCGCCCGACACGCCAACCCCTACCGCGTACAGGGCTGCGGTACCGTTCAGGGGTCTGTGGGTAACGGCTCACACGCCATCGGATTGGAGGCGGTGCTGTGGCATGGGGACGGGGCCGCACCTACCAGCAAGTAGTCCTACCACCCGGCCAGACAGTCGAAATGGGGTGTTGGGCCGTACTAGTATCACCAAGAGTTTCTTGAGTACGCTTGTCCTGTCTTTGTTGATGACATTCCTGTCACCAAACAAGACATGGGGTGATTTCTTCTCCCACAGGGCATGTGCTTCCCTGCGGCACGGCCTCAAGGTGCAGGGCGGGCCTCTCTCCAGCAGGGGTATCACGAGAGGAACAGGAAGAAACGCGTCAGCGTTTCAGTTCGACTTCTCGGTCTATCCAGCACTTGCCATTCTCAATTCTTGCCCACTGCTTTCTGTGCGTGCGTCCGCTCCGGAGTCCCTTCTTTCCCTTCCTGCGTCTTATGGAGGAGCCGCGGACAATTAGTCGTTTGCCCACGAGGCAGTCACCCTCGTGGACTGCGCATCCCCTGTCGTCGGGTTCACCGTACATAAGGTTGTCATCGTCTGTCACGTGGCCCCACAACTCCCTCGGCTTCAAGCTGCTCTAGGACCCGGCGCACCTGCTCATAGTCGAGATCAAGGTCGATGGCGATGTCAGATGAGTAACAGTGCTTCTTGTCGCGGAGATACTCGAGAATCATCTCTTTTGCCTCTTCGTCAGCGACATCCTTGAGATTTTCTTCCATAACGTAGTCAAGGAGTCGGTCAATCTTTGCTGAGAGCGCGTCAATCTTGTCATGCAGGCTCTCCAAGAGCCCGCGCGTTTCGAAGAAGCCAACGACATCAATAGACCCTGTTACAACAGTGGCGGAAATATCCGTGGGTTTCCAAGGGGGGACATCCACGAACAGTAGGTCGTA
>JALVPN010000101.1 GCA_027031765.1 Promethearchaeota archaeon
GGCCAGGTTTCATCATGTGCGTGTGTACCGGCAAGTGTCCCGGGTTCGAGAAGATGGACATCTGGGACTTCATCAACCGGGTACGTATAGAGTTGCCCGTGGAGTACGGCATCATCCACCCCCAATTGTGCGAAGAGGACGGTGACAGGTACCTTGAGGCACACCTTGAGCCCGGGCGGCCGGTGGTCGTGGGTGGCTGTGCACCGCGCATGCAACGCAAGCTGTTCAGGGATGCCTTCTCCAAGAAAGGGATGGATGCTGAGTCCGACCTGATACCGATTGACATACGGGACATGACCACGGATGAGGCCGTGGACAAGGTCGTGCAGGTACTGGAGGAGAACGGCTACTATGACGAGTGACGAGTCATCAGAGAGGACCTTCATGGGTGTGGACCGTACCAAGATCCCATGGTGGCCACGCATCGACTACGAGAAGTGTGATGGCTGTGGTGGCGCGTACGACTGTATGGACTTCTGTCCGCACCGTGTGTATGCCGCCCGGGACGACCCGCCTAGGGTGGAGGTGGAGAACCCGTACAACTGCGTCGTCTTCTGCAAGGCCTGCAAGAAGATGTGTCCTCACGATGCAATCTCCTTTCCGGACAAGTCGGCGGTGCTGAAGACAATAAAGGCCGCACGCCAAGAGGGGTGACCACAGTGGCAAAGACCTATGTGCTCCCATGTGCAGGCTATGACCGGCCTGGTGGTGAGGTGACCCGTGCTGTTGCCGACCTGCTGGGGCAGGACAGTGACGTTGTCGTGGGCAGTGTCGCAGCACTGTCTACTGCCCGGCCCGGAGAGCTGCGCGTGCTCCGAGCTGCGAGTGTGGTTGCTCTCGATGGGTGTGGGATGGACTGTGCAACGAGGATAGCAGAGGAGCACGGTGCGCGCGAGCTCCGGTCAGTAAGGGTTACCGACCATGCAGCACCCTCGGCACCACTTGACGAGCGTGCGGCAGCAGTGCTCACGGTTGTCCGGGAGCTCATGTCGGAGAGCATCGACAGAGAGGTACCGAGTCGTCCTGCGGCCGGGGCAGGGGCAAGTGCGGAGCGCGACATTGTGGTGCACGTTGATAAGTTCAAGCTCACAGTCCGCCGCGGCTACCTCTACAGTGACAACGACATCTGGGTCTCTGTGGAGGGCGACACTGTGCGTGTTGGTGCCTCAGACCTCCTCCAACAGGCAGTTTCTGACATCTACCTTGTTGACCTGGCAGATGTGGGGACGGTGGTGGAACTGGGGGACGACGCCGGCTCAATCGAGTCCACGAAGACCGCCCTTGAGATAGTCATGCCACTGTCAGGCAAGATTGTGGGACGCAATGAGCGGCTCCTCGAGACCCCAGAACTGGTCAATGAGTCGCCCTATGACGAGGGGTGGTTCTACGTGATGGAACCGGCTGACCCGGACGAGCTTGAGCTTCTGCGGCCAGCAGAGGACTATGCCCGGCATGCCTCCAAGAGGGCGGCAGAAGAGCTGGGCCACGGGACTGGTTGATGGGGGTGGCTGCACATGACCGACCAGAGAGTCCTGATACCGTGCAGCGGGATTGGAAAGGCCGTGGGCGAGGTGACCCGGGAGGCTGCCAGGCTGCTGACCGAAGAGCTCCGACCCGGTGTCTTTGAGACCGTCTGCCTGGCCAGGATAATGACCGAGGACAGCGGTGCAGCTGCAGAGCGTGTCCGCACGGCCGAGGTGTTCGTGATAGACGGCTGTCCCAAGAAGTGCGCCTCGGTAAGCGTCGAGCACGCCGGTGGTCGTGTGGACCACCATGTCATGGTGGTGCGGGTACTCTCAAAGAACAGGTCCATGCGTCCGGGCCCCATCGTCGATATTGGTGATGCTGGAAAGCAGCTCGCACGTGCCGTGGCTGAAGAGCTCCTCCGTGGGGTGGTGTTGTAAGTTGCCGTTCATACCAAAAGTCGGGATTATCGCCTGCAACGGTGAGGAGTGCGGTTGCGGCAACATAAGTCGGCAAGCAGCCCTGAAGGTGCTCCATGAGCTGAGACCGCACGATACAGTCACAATCTGCCTGCCACTGTTCCTCGCAGGTGATAGTGGCGAGCGTGGTTTTGCGGAGGTGTTCCCTACAGTCACTATCGACGGCTGCAACAAACTGTGTGCAACAAGGGGCACAGCAATGTACAGCAGCGAGCCTGCTGTCAGCATCAATGTACAGGAGTACGTATCTGATGGCTGTGCTGCGGAGGACGAACGGTGGGTCGTAACAGAGAGCCGTGCTGTCGTCGACCGGATTGCAGAGGAAGTGGCGGCTCATGTTGACCGCCTCCGTGCCCGGCTTGCAGAAGAGTGGACATAGGTCTTGCTCGTTCTACGTGGCCACGCTGGCCGGTGCATCATATCGGGGAACTTATATATTGAACAAGTCCGATAGTCGCGGGCGGTGCTGGCAAGGGCCCACCCGGATGTGACTGCAATGGACAGGACAGTAAAGGTCAAGGTCTTTCTTCCCACAGGAGTGTGCAGCTGCAGCTATGTTGGCTTCCTCGGCAGGATATACTCTGCAGTCCGGAAGTACTCGGATATCGTCGACTACTACGAGGACACCGCTGACAGTCCGGAGGCAAGGGCGCTGGGGATCACGTACAGGGGAGTCGTTGTCGGGTCGCGTGTCCTGACCGGGAATGTCACCGAAGAGCAGATTGAAGAGGCAATCCTAGCTGAGATTGGGGCAGAGGCATAGCACGGGCCAGGTGGCCAGGCATACTGGAGGCGTCTTGGGACAGATGGACGGCCTCTGACCACTACGGGAGGAGTGCCCCACCATTGGCTGACACACAGGGCGCGCATGTGGTCGAGGACGGAGACATACTGAGAGTCCGCTCGTCAGTACCACTCCTGGGTGGCTCCAGCCTTGAGGTAGAGTCCTCTTGGGTCGTCGACCCGGCGGCGGGTTGTATACGCCACGTCAGGACAGTGCTCACCCTCGGCCCGCACACGCTTGACATCGGCCGTACATATACACCGGTCACTCACATGGGGGCGCTCAAGGCCTACGTGGTCAGACAGCACGGTCCCAGTGTGGTCGAGTGTGGGCCCGACCTCGGTGCCCTCAGAGCAAGAGAGACCGTGTTCCTGGCCACGAGACGAGACACCCTTGAGGTGTTCCTCGACAGGGAGTCGGCTGTTTCTTGGGCGGGTAGCAGACGCAGGGTGAAACAGGTCTCCATCGAGGCCGCCAAGTGCGCTCTCAAAACGGACCGTGAGACCGTGCTCACCAGCGCTGCCGAGGCCTCAATGAGAGAGCACGACCGCATGCGGCTCCTCAAAGGAATAGCTCAACTCGTTGGCACCACGTGTCCAGCCGACACCATGTCAGATGAGGCCTCCGGATAGAGTGCCTTGATGGCAATTTGCGCACTGGTCACAATGGACGCATCCCCTCAGAAGGAATCAGTACTGCCATGAACCGCGACATGTGTGGTCGGCGTACCATGCGTCCGTGCAGGTGTCAGCGCACGGGTTTCGCCATGGGAACCGAGGTTGATATATGACGGCGCGCCCTCATGTCTTGCCACCTATTGGTGACAGGAAGGATTGCAGATGAGGAGGAAATATGTAGTAGCACTCACCGCAGTGCTTCTCCTTTTTGTTCTACCGACCTTGAGCACACCAGCCATTCCCCACCGACCCCAGGCCTCAAGTACATCAGAGGTCGCGGGTGTCCAGGGGGACCGCGTCCTCGTCAAGGATGAGGACCGGATGCAGTTGTACGTCTACATCCCCGGACTCATGTGGTTCCCCAAGATTGGCTACGACTTCAGGGTACAGTCATGGGGGTGGATGAACTCACAGGGGTACTACTACCAGACAATGCAGACCATATACTGCTATGCCGCTGAGGGGTACTGGTTCGCCAACGTCAAGGCGACATATGTCCATCACGGCATTACTGTCGTCAAGCACTACAGTAAGCACAATTTCGTGAGCGATGACCTTGTGGCTAGTGGCCACAGGTACGGCAGTGTTTCTACTCGCCTAGAGTTCGACCTCTACTACTACTACCTGTACGTGGGACACTTCGTCCTCCACGCTGAGGTCTAGTACTTGTGCGTGGAGCCGCACTCTCGACAGCAAGGCCCCATGCTCCCACTTTTTTTTTTTTTCTCCCGCCCCTGCGCAATGCCCATAAAGAGCTCAGAGCGTAGACAATGTGAGTCCGACCGGGTAGTTGCCAGTCCGGCAGCACTGCTGGGGCATGTGACGTGCTGGGGGCCTCCTGCTATCAGGTATCCAAGTGTGTCGGACGTTGCACATGACAACTGGTCGCATAGCCCAATGCGACCACGGGGGCCTGTCACCGCGACGCGCGCTGGCCCGCCACCCTCTGGATATGCAGCCGCATGATTTCAAACAGTCTGTCCATTCCTGCACCGGTCTTCGTCGATATGGGCATGAAAGTTGCCGCAGCCCTCTCCGCAAGCTCTCGTCCTGAGTCCTCGACCTCTGGGGAGTGACTGGCATCTATCTTATTGGCCACGACCTGGAGGAGCACGTCGGGTAGTTCGTCTCTGACCATCGGAATCCACTCTCTCTCAAGTCCCTCCAACGTTTCCGGACGTGTGACATCGTAGACCGCCAGAGCAATTTTCGAGCCTCTTATGTAGTCACTCCTCAGTGGCCTGTGACGCGCGACTGGCGACACTACGAAGAATGCAAGTAGTATTGGCGACCGGTCGACGTTAATCTTGGACCCGTAGGTGGAACTCCCTAGGGTAGCCTGATATTCTTC
>JALVPN010000102.1:0-4645 GCA_027031765.1 Promethearchaeota archaeon
GTGATAAACCGGATTGCTGTTGACTCGGTGCCAGTGGGCGTGCTCGTGGCACTGCTCTTCGCAAAGCTCTTCGCCTCGTCCTTTGTCGTAGGTGGCAAGGTGTCTGGTGGGGTGCTGGCGTCATCGCTCTTCGTCGGTGCAATGCTCGGGGCGGTGTTCGGCGAGGTCTTCTTTCCGGAGGCGGTGCCGGCATTCATAGTCTTGGGCATGGGTGCCACCCTTGCGGCCACAACGAACACCCCTGTCGCAACAGTGGTCATGATGTTGGAGATGAGCCTGACCTTTGACCTCCTCATCCCCCTTGTGATATGTGTCTGTATCTCGTACCTTGTCAGCGCGGGGACATCACTCTATGAGGGACAACACCTGACACGTGATGACGGCCTATCTGCGGCCCGGCTGTCGGACGGGTCTGCTGTCGACCAGCCCTCTGTCAGCTGGTCAGGAGCCCGCGATGACAGTGTGCCGGCAACAGGTGACACCTAGTGGGTAGGCCACCTGATGGTTCAATACTTTAATAGGGGATTAGTACAGTAGTAGAAATGGGTACTCATCCGAAATTCCGCGCCCGCGTCCTGGTTGCTTGGAGATGTACACTCATGCGAGCACTGATTGCAGTCCTACTCCTCGTGTCTGTAGTCCTTACTGTTCCTGCCGTGCCTGCCACGGTGGGTGACACGCCAGAGACACAGGCTGGTGCTCCCCATACTGACATCTGGCCAGACTTCTATGCCCTCTCCCAGGAGTATGGGGACAACATCCCTGTCATCGTCCGCTTCAAGGACCCAGCCCCACCCATGTTGGACGACTACCTCCGTGCGCTGGGCCTCCGGCCAACCCTGAGAACTCTTGCAGAGAGCCATGTCGGCCCGTTCTACCTGGTCCGGGGTGGCCCGGACGGACTGACTGAGCTTGCTGGCTCTGGCCTTGTCATTGACATCGGTCTCCAGAGCTTTCACGAGCAGGTGCACGCGACACGTGATGTGTCAGTCCCGGAAATCGAGGCCGACCGGATATGGCAGGTCCTCGACGACATGGGCCGCAATGTCACAGGGGAGGGCATCCTCATTGCCGACCTTGACTCCGGTATCGACTGGAAACACCCAGACTTCTGGTTCGCAGACGGTGACACCTTCGACTGGATTGATGACGGTGATGGGACTGTCGAGAATGTCAGCGATGCCATCGACCTGGACCACAACGGATTTGCTGTGTCGAGTGAGCAGCTGCGCTACATAGACGTTGACCGTGATGGTGTGTTCGATGCGACCACCGACTGGCTCTGGGCAGACAACAAGTCGCAGGACGGGATACCTCAGGTCGGTGAACCGTTCTTCGTGGTCAACGATACCGATGGCGACGACCGGCTCGATGTCGGTGAGACACTGATAATGCTGAAGACCCCCAAGGTGAAGTGGATTGCAGAGCGCAATGCCGGCGCCGACCAGATCTGGTTCCGCGGCAACAGTACGGTGCCCGGGAACCTTACCCAGAGCACGCACATCGATACTGATGGCCATGGGACTGCCGTGTCTGGTATCCTGCTGGGCGGTCAGCTGGGGTACAGGAAGTACGTTGGAGTGGCCCCCGACGCCGAGCTGATGATGGTCAAGGCCCTCGGCCCCTCCAACTCTAGGTTCTCAGTCGAGGAGGGTGTCGACTGGGCGTACCACCATGGGGCCGACGTCATCCTCATCGAACTGGGCTCCTGGGTGTACCACTACTTGGACGGCAGCTCGCCTACTGAGCAACTCATCGACTACGTCGTGTCACAGGGTGTCCCCGTCATTGTACCAAGCGGGAACCTGGGCGGCAAGGACAAACATGCCCTTTTCCATACTACTGCAAACACGCCGTATGTTGTGGACTTCACAGTGCCGCCCCCAGACAATGTCTACTTCCACTATGACATCGAGACCGTGTACATCACCGTGCTCTCTGTGAACGCCACCGACTTCTGGCTGTGCAACTTCTCCCTGATAATGCAGCTCCAGGGGCCGGTCACCACAATCTACCTCCGGCCAGACCCCGGGTACATGAACTTCACCACGTTCGCAATGATACAGTGGGGAGGTGGCGCACAGTTCCGTGTCTACTCGTTCATATCGACATCAACGAGGGGTACCCAGATGCTCGGAATCATAATCACCGGCACGATACCGACCACCTCCAACCCACCGTGGCACTCGCTCAACGTGACCAGCCCATCACCCACCACCTTCCACGCGTACATTGCGGATGACAAGACCTCTTGGACTGGTGGCTGCGTGTGGAAGTCCGACGTGTCAAATGACTACGAGATCACGTGGCCCTCCACAGCCGACCGTGCACTGAGTGTTGCAAGCTACCGCACTCGCAACCTCGTGGGCGGCGGTACCATCGGCGACATCGCCTCCTTCTCAAGCCGGGGCCCACGGATAGACGAGACCCCAAAACAGGGCGTCGCCGCACCTGGTGGCTACGACATCATCTCTGACTACTCGAACGAGTCTGCCTGGTCGAGCTGGTTCAATGCCCACGGTAACCTCCCGTTCCAGCACTCGTTTGCAGGCTACCGGCTCTTCAGTGGCACCAGCGCATCAGGCCCACATGTTGCAGCCTGTGCCGCCCTCATGCTACAGGTGAACGGCTCCGTCGGGTCGCGTGTGGCTGACATGATCAAGGACACTGCTCGCAGTGACGCCTACACATCGTCGGTCCCCAACTCGATATGGGGGGCCGGGAAACTGAACGTTTCAGCAGCTGTGGGTGCCGTGCTCCCACCTCCCCCTGACACTGACGGGCCAGACATAGGTGCGCCCACCGTTGCACCCACCAGCCCGGCCCCGGGTCAGCCTGTTGCGGTGAACGTCACAGCAACAGACCCGTCGGGCGTCAGCACCGTTACACTGTCCTTCCATAACTCTACCGGCTGGTTCAATACCACCATGTTGCACATCGGAGGCGGGAGTCTGTATGTTGGGGAGATACCGGGACAACGCGCGAACACTACGGTACGGTACAGGTTCTATGCCAACGACTCGCTGGGTAACTGGGCAGTGTCGTCTGTGTACGAGTACACAGTCCAGAGCTCGACCACGACGACCACGACCACGACAACTACTACGACCACGACGACCACGACGACCACGACGACCACGACGACCACGACGACCACGACGACCACGACCACGACAACTACTACGACCACGACCACGACGACCACAACAACTACTACGACACCGACCACATCTACGACACCGACCAGTACCACAGTAACAGGAGTACCGACTGAGCCCAACTACGTCGAGCTCATGGTCATCCTGACACTCCTTGCTGTGCTCGTCGTCCTTGCAGTGGTCGTGTCCCGGAGGCGGAACCAGTAGTTCCAAGGGCACCATTGTTTACTCCCAAGTAAATTACCTGTGAGTATGACCGGGGGCGGGACCAGCAGTTCCGGGCGCACCCATGTCGACCTGGAATGGGGCGCCGCGACCACCTCCATCCAGCTAGCACTTTTATGTCATTTATCGGACTCCCTTCTAGCGGTCACGAAGATGAGACGACTTGGCGGGTTCGAGCTACACTTTGAGGTCCGTGCGAAGGGCAAGAGACGCACTGAAAAGAAGACAATCCCAATTGACCTTTTCCAGGACGAGGACACCACAATTGTTGAGCTCGACTGTTCATGTTGTCCAGACCTGTTGGCCAACAGGTTACCGGGGGGCGTGCTGATCCCGGTGGCTTCGGCCTTCAAGTCCTTTTTCGAGCGCCATGGACTGCGTAATGCAGGTGTCCGTGTCCGTGGTACGTTCATGCGCCGCACATATCGTGGTGTCCTTGACCCGTCGCTCCTGCCAGCCATGAAGCGCGAGGTGGAAGAGGCGGTCATGAGGTTCTCCAGCCGCCGGCGAGAACACTGACTGTCCTCCGTCCTTGGGACACACAGTGCTAGTCACGTACGTGTGGTCCAGATATGGCCGTGGCAGCGCGTCGGGAGTGGTCAGTCACACAGGCTGCCGGGCCCCTACTGTACTACCATGGCGAACAACACGTGCCACGACGGGGGCGTGGTACGGGACATGGCCCGGGTCCAAGTGTGGCCCGGCTGTTCACGTGGGTGCCATTGTCGTCGTGTGTGGTGGGCAGGCACGGCGGTGTCATCTGCCCTATTGCCTGTCCGCCGCCGCACCAGCCCTCCGCCCCGACCACTTGCCCGGGCTGCTCACTGGTTCTTTTCTGCGAACTCCCGGAGGAACTCTGCCAGGGCCTTGACACCGTCGATGGTCATTGCATTGTATATGGACGCACGCATCCCACCAACGGTCCTGTGGCCCTTGAGACCGACCAGTCCTCTCTCGAGACCTTCTGCAACGCAACGGTTCTCCAGCTCGTCGTTTCCCATCCGGAACGTGACGTTCATGAGCGAGCGGTCCTCCTTACGTGCGACCCCTCTGTAGAACCCGTCAGAGTTGTCAATGACATCATAGAGGATTTTGGCCTTCTCCCGGTTGCGCTTCTCAATCTCGCGGACGCCACCAATCTCCTTCATGTACTCCAGCGAGAGCTTGCACATGTAGACTGCGAAGACCGGTGGTGTGTTGAACATAGAGCCCTTCTTGGCATGGGTGGACCACTTCAGCATGGTCGGTGTGTTCTCTGGTAC
>JALVPN010000102.1:4655-13804 GCA_027031765.1 Promethearchaeota archaeon
CTGTCGAGCAGGTCTTCCCTGACAACTACCAGGGTCACCCCTGCAGGGCCGAGGTTCTTCTGGACGCCTGCGTAGACCACACCAAAGCGCCTGACATCGACCACCTTGTCCATCAGGTTTGAGGACATGTCACAGACCAGGGGTACGTCGTCTGGCACATCCGGCCACTCGTGCCACTCGGTACCGTAGAGTGTGTTGTTGCCGGTGATGTGCGCATACGCGGTGCCCTCGCTGAAGGTGACGTCCTTGGGGATGTACGTGAAGCCCTCGTCCTCGGACGACGCCACGACGCGCACCTCCCCGTATAGGCGGGCCTCTTTGATAGCGTTGCTCGACCACCGCCCTGTGTTCACGTATTCCATCGCCTTCCCGGGTACCTGCAGGTTGAGCGGCACCATGAAGAACTGAGAGGACGCACCGCCGGTCAGCCACAAGACCTTGTAGTCGTCTGGTACGCCCATGACCTCGTGGACAAGCTCGCTTGCCCTCTCAATCGTCCTCTGCCACTCCTTGGACCTGTGCGATATCTCAAGGACCGACATCCCTGTCCCCTCAAAGTCGAGGAACTCGTCCCGTGCCCTTTCGAGTACGGGCAGCGGTAGCGTGGCAGGTCCCGGATAGAAGTTGTACACTCGTTTTCCCATTTCGATGTCCACCTCACAGGACATTGATTGTGAAACCACTCCACACCTTCGGGTGGAAGAACGTGCTCTTCTGAGGCATGCACTCGAAGTTGTTCGAGACCGCCTCGACCTCCTCGACTCGCGTCGGGTTCATGAAGAACACGGCCTGCGCGTCCCCGTCCACAGATTTAATTGATTCCTCAACGGCATCGCCAATCCCCTTGATATACACCACGTAGCCACCTCCCCGCATCGTGCCCTGTGCCAGTTTTTCCTTGTCAATCCCAAGGATCCGGTCAAGCACCAGTGTGTGGAGTATTGTCACGTCAAGGCGCCGGAACTCGGACGACCTGTCAGGCAGCGCCTCGTCCATCACGCTGACGTCCTTCAGCACAAGGCAGTAGAACTTGCCGTCCCCAACGTACAGCCCGAAGGCATGACCACCATTTTCGAACTGCTCCGACATGAGTGCGAACATCCCGTCCTTCGTGTCGAACTCGTGCACGTCAAAGTGCTCCCTGACACCAGCGAGTAGCCGTGCTGCTGAGAAGTCGTCGAGGTTCTGGACGAGCCTGTGGGTCGGCAGGACGACGAGCCCGGGGTTCGATATGCTCACAAAGGCCACCATGCGGTACCTGGCCGACTCCAGGTCTGGACGCTCCTTCATGAGGGCGAGCGCAGTCTTGTACCTGTGGTGCCCGTCCGCGATTATGACATAACGTGAACTCATATGTCTGGTTATTGCCTCCTTGTCGCCGTCGTCTGTCACAGCCCAGATCCTGTGACGGACACCGGTGTCATCAGTCACGTCAGCAATCGGGTCGCCCTCCATGTTCCGACGCAGCACGTCGTCAATCCCACCGTCATGGTCGGGGTAGATGACAAATATGAGGCCGAACTGTGCAAGGCACTCTCTGCTCAGGTTGAGCCTGTCCTGTATGTCCTTTGGCAGGGTCTCCTCATGCTGCAGGACGCCGGTGAAGGGCCCTTCTGCAGGCGCCTCGGTAGCAAAGTCCTCCAGCTCGATGAGTCCGATGAACCCGTAGCGGAAGTAGTCCTTGCCGTCGAGGGTGAAGTCCTGACCATAGACATAGAACGCCTCCTCCTCGTCCTGTTTGAGGACACCCTCCTCAATCCATTTCCTCAGGTAGTCCCGTGCACGTGTATACTGGTTGTTCTCACGTGTGTCATCATCGCGCGGTCTGTTCTTGATTATCCATGCGATGTTGTAGGGTGACTTGCCCTGGTACTCGTCCACCTTCGCACCCTTGATTATGTCGTAAGGGGGCGAGACGACCTTTGAGAGGTCTCCGACCTTGCTCTTGTCATACCGATACGCCCGGAACGGGATCACACGCACCATTCTACTCACTCCACATTCCTGTCTTTCTTTCGGGTCACGTCGCGTCCGGTCGGCATTGCGACATAAGTGTTCTGCCATGCACGGCCCGTGCCTGTTCCGGTCGGCAGCAGGCGGTCCTACGTGCCACTCCCTTCAACTCTGTCACGTGCTAGGGTGCAGTCTGGGCCGCCGGCGGCTGCACGTGTCACTGGCCTGCCACCCGTATGTATCTCGGGCCTGCCCGTGGGTACGTCTTTCCGGTTCTTCCACACGTAATGGACCAGTCTTTTAAGATGCCACAGTAGATGGTTGCGGTGAGGACAATGCCACTGCTTGCAGAGGTCACGAAGCCCCTCCGGATTGGTCATGTGCGCACATGTGACTGCAGGCCTAACCACATCAACTGCATGACAGCAAAGGACTGGATGAAGGCCCAGATTGCGGTGTGGGAGTTCTACTATGAGCGGCGGGACATCAGGGACAAGAGTGTCCACCCCGCAGTCTTTCCAATCGCGCTCCCAGCAAAGTGCATTGAGCTCTTCACTCATCGGGGCGAGCTGGTCCTTGACCCGTTCGTGGGGACTGGCACGACACTCTTGGCTGCAGAGGACCTGGGGCGCAACGCGGTGGGGTTTGACCTCAAGCAGGAGTACGTGCAACTTGCCAACTCACGCCTATCGGGCACAGGTACGGGTGGGGGCCCGGCACAGGTCGCGCTGTGCGATGACGCCCACAACATCCCTGACTACTTGGAAGAAGAGACCATTTCACTGTGTATGACGTCACCACCATATGCGAACATGCTGAACCGGCCGAGACGGAACAAGAGTCTCCGGGGCGACCTGCGCAGGAACGAACACTACCTCACCGTGCAGCAGTACTCTGACGACCCGCGTGACCTTGGAACCATGGAGCCGCGGGAGTATGCGCGGGTGCTGGCCGAGATATATGCCGGAGTCCTGCCACTGCTGCGCGGACGGGCCCACTGTGTGATAAATGTTGCCGACTTCTGGTGGGAGAACAGGCGCGTGCCGGTACATATCCATGTTGTCGAGGCCCTGGAGGGTGTGGGGTACGAGCTCAGGAACATCATCATCTGGGACCGGAGGAACATCGTGAACCGCGCGGGGATTTTCGGGTGGCCGAGCAACTACATCGCCATGGGGACGACATTCGAGTACATCCTCGACTTCTGGAGGCCACCTTCGTAGTGTGCGTGGTCGCCGGGTGGCCCGCAGTGCTGGGACTACCCGCGAAGGCCCCCGTCATCTCCGTCAAACTTAAATCCGTTTCAATTGCGTGCACGCAGACCAATCCTGCATGAAGTGGGGTGCAGCAGTTGGAGTTCTGTCCTAAGTGTGGTGCGTTGATGCTTCCGAAGAGAGAGGAGGGCAAGGAGCCTGTCCTGCGCTGTCGCGAGTGTGGTTTTGAGAAGCCCATGGAGTCCAGTCCTGCCTATAAGGTCGAGTACAGGATCACACACTCTCCCCGTGAGAAGATTGTTGTCGTTGAGAGCGAAACTCCACAATCCGACGACATGACCGAGGATGAACGACGTGAACGGCGGAAAGCCATCTTGGAACACTTCCGTCCGGAGGAATGACCCTCAGAACAACCTTTAAGTTTCCCCTCACAAGAATAGTACCTTGGACAGTATCTTGCCCGCTGATGCTGGTTTTAGAGTACTATTAGTACGCCTATAACATGACTGGATGGAGATGCGTTGAACAAGCCACGAGTTGACCTCCACTATGATGTTGTGAACCTGATCCTTCAGAAGGGGAGCGTTGCCGATAGGCTGAGGCTCATTGCCGCCGGCTTTGACAGGGCTGCGGACTCCCTTGACGACGTACTGGCACACCTTGAACACCTGTTGAACCCTGATGGTGGCCTCCCATTTGCCCTCAGACCGGGCAACCCGAGCTCTGTCAAGGAAACGGCTGAGGTGCTTGCCCTGCTGGCACCGTTCAAGGAGCGCTGCCCCCAGCTCGTTGAGCGGATGGTGTCATTCTTGGTCTCGCGCCAGAAGGCCGACGGCGGGTTCGCCGAGACCCTGAACCTCAACCCCTTGATTGAGGACCGCTGGGGCTCGACGACGGGACGTGAGTGGTACCCGGTAGGCAAGAGCATTACGTGGCTCACAGGAAAGGCACTTGAGGCCCTGTGTCTTGTCGGTTATGACGACATCGAACGGCTACGTCGTGCCAGGGACTTCCTAATGTACTCTCAGCACGAGGACGGTCACTGGCCAGACTACAAGGGCCAGGATGTGTCCGACCCGCTGGGTACCGGGAACATCCTGCCGGCACTCCGTGCAGTGGGCGTCAGGCCTGACCACAAGGTCTACAGGAATGGTCGTGCTGCGATGCTACAGCACCTGAAGTCCGCTGTTGAGAACGGCTCCTATGCAGACATGGTGGACCTTGCGTCAGTAGGCCCACCCGAGGACGAACTGGAGAAGAATGTGATTGAACGTGGCATGGAACTCATAGTGGCCTCACAGAACAAGGACGGCGGGTGGTGCCAGCCCGGCACGAGAAAGAGCGACCCTGAACTGAGTTCGATACTGGCCTTTATCCTGAAGAAGTGCTGTCACGAACAGCGCTCCGGGTGACGGCCATGGACGGGAGAAGGGTCGCGGTCATGGCCCGTGGCGGACTGTTTGCAGCAGCCGTGTTCACTGATGCAGGGGTCTACTCCACATCCCTTCCACGTCCCTCCAGGGAGGAGGCACTGGCTGCTGTGGGTGGTGACGGCCTGCCTGTGGTGGGTGGGTCGTGGCACACTAGGGTTCTGGAAGCAGTCATGGCCGCGTACAACGGCACACTGAGTGAGAACCCCCCGGCCGAGTGGTTCGACTTCTCTGGACTGACAGACAACCAGCGGCGGGTACTCCTGACACTGTTGCAGGTGCCCCGTGGCACCACCGTGACCTATGGTGAGCTCGCCCGTATGGCCGGCCTGCCAGGTGCGGCCAGGTTCGTTGGGAATGTGATGGCCGCAAACAGGTATGCCCCTCTGATCCCATGTCACAGGGTGGTCGCTGTCAGGGGCCTCGGTGGATACGGCCTCGGCCTTGCCACAAAGCAAATGCTATTGCGGCGAGAACTCGTCATTGCGGACTGATTTCTCAGCTCATTTACATGTTGAACATGCCATGTCCTGCTGGGTTACTCTCACTTGCAAGGTGTGACCAACCGATGAACCTCAAGGTCCGAAGGAACGGCGAGATTGTAGAACTGCGCAAGGTGGAACTCGAACCGATAAGCCCGCCTCTGTACAGGACGGTGATTGGTTACAACTCTCTCAAGAGGCTCGGCTACTCCATAGCGTTCATCCGGCCAAAGAAGAGCTCGAGTGGTGAGTTCGAGCGCATCCGCTACAGCTTCATCGAGCGCGGTGTCATGACCCGCCAGCTCGAGGAGCAGCTCCAGCCGGACATGAAGCGGGGCATCCTCAACCAGCTGCCACGTGGCAACTTCAGGATCGTCCTGCTGTTGACACAGATCCCACGACGGGGTGTCAACATCCGCCTTGACAAGTTCGAGTACGAGTTCCTCGGCTGCATGCTCCTCAAGGACTCCGAGGTCCTTGATGTGGTCATGAACTCGCAGCCAACACGTGAGATCCTGATGCCGACGTACGAGGACGTTGAGGTGCCCGCGTAGTCGTTGCTGGGACACCTCACCCCCGGTGTCTGGGGCGCCATACCTAGCCCTACGGGCAACCCACATGTCCCGCCACACACGACCGGGTGACCGCAACAGTCATGGGGTTGTCCCTGTCACCGGGTGACCTTTATCAGGCAGGTGCGCCCACCCACTGGCGAGCGACATGTCACGGGAGCAGAAGCGGGTCGCACGGGTTCTGGCGTCCTTCGGTGAAGGACAGTTTGTTGAGACCGGGGCGCAGGCGGTCGAGGTCCTCAGGCTCAAAGCGGCCACTGTGAGGAAACACTTTGCGCGTCTCCGGGGCATCACATATCTGGTGGCAGTGGTCAGCCGGGACCGTGTGCGCGTCTACTTCTTTGATGCTGCTGGGAACATGCTCCTCGCTGAGAACATAGACCACGGACGGTACTCCGCAGTACGCAGGACATCCAGACTCATCAAACGCTTTGAGAGACCCCGTCCACCGACCGCCGAAGAGCTCCGGATTGAGGCCACCGAAGACCTCCGCAGACGCCTGTCCGATGCCGTCCGCAGGGTGTCCCGGTTCCTCGCAGTCTCGCCTCCGGACTTTCCCACTGTCTTCGTCACCCGCCGGCCTTCAGGCGTCACTGGACAGGGCTTTGGGCTGCTGGTAGAGGACGATGCCCTCGTCTTCGAGGAGGATGCCCTTCAGGCCCCGTGGTCTGACGGGGTCATATACCGTGCTGCGTTCCTATGTCTACTTGACCGCCCTCATGCTAGGCTCTCCTTCAGCCAGTGCGTGGGCAATGCCGTGGCAATGGCAGTCCTCCGTGACACGGCGCGACAGGAGTGGCGCCACATCTGGATGGAGAGGACGGGTACCTCTGACTGGGCACCGGTGGTCCGTCATCTGGTCCGCCACGTGGTGTCGTATGACCGGCAGGGCCTCTCACGTCTGCTCGCGACAGTCCAGCAGGCGGCACCCACAGGAGACCCTCGGGCATGGATGGCGGTGCTGCACACGCTACACGAGTGTCACGAGGTCGGCCTCTCCACTTCTGACTTCCACTTGATCAAGGGCTTTCTTGACGACCTGGAGAGCCCACATCGGCTGGGCAAGCGCCGTCACGTGCTGGAGAGTGTGCACCTGGCCCCGCGGCCTCTGGTCGATGCGCAAGCGCTCGGTCACGTGTTGTCGGTGTCGGTCTCAGGGTCAGCAGGAGTGGCGGAGCAGGCATGGGCTGACATTGTGGTGCGTGAGGGTGCCCGGCCACTCCACGTGACAGTTGTCGAGGATGACGGTCCTGCCCTGACACACATAGAGTACGTGTTGTTCCTTGACGGTATCGTGCCCAAGTCTGGTGGGCCTCTTGCGCATGGTGCCGATGTGGTACACTGGGCACTCCGCCGCCTGCGGCACGCCGCGACACGGGAGCCGACTTTTGTGGCCAGCATTGAGATGACCGACGCACGGCTGACACCACGTGAGCAGGCGGTTCTGGAGCGGCTGGCCAGTGGTGACCCCGAGGTCCTGGCGAACACGCTTGTGGGCTCTGCCGATACGGTCGCCTCACTCGTCCAGGCGGGACGGCTGTCCTTTCTCCCCGACTTCTACCACCTCGGCCTCCCTCCCCAGTTCTACGTCCACGGTCCACCACGGGCTGTCCGGAAGGTCTGTCGTGAGACCTGCGTTGAGGCTACGCTCTTCGATACTGGTGATGCCTCTCACTGCGTGGTCTCTGCGCCCGCACAGTGGTCACGACGTTTCCTTGAGGCCGCAGCCGACAGTGGCCTTGCTGTCTACCCGGTCGTCTCGGCAAGCTCGCCCCGTCGCCTGATACGTGACGAGCAGGTCTTCCCACCATCACGAGAGGTGCTGATGTGGTCAGACGGCCCCTTCACCTGACAATCTCGATGACCGTGCCTATTGCCCTCGTGTTGCCCTCACGGAGCACTATCTTGTCACCAACGGTGATGGCCTCGGGGTAGAGCATGAACTCCAGGCGCACGCGGGCAAAGTCGCCCACGCTCAGGTAGTCGGCATCGTAGATCTTCTTGAGGACGACGGTCTGCTGTATCGTGTGGCACTGCAGGACCGGGGAGTAGCCCTCGGAAATCCTGGTCGGGTGTCTTGTGACGACGATGTTGGCCTCGAACAAACGGCAGCTCCTCAGCTCGTAGTCGGGGTCTGCGACCATCTGGCCCCGTCTGACATTGTGTTTGTCCACATCCTTTATGTCGAAGCCAAAGAGGTCGCCTGCCCTGACCGCAGTGACGCGTTTCTTGAAGACCTCGATGCTGAAGAGCCGGCCGTGCATGACCTCCCCAGTAGTGTCGGGGCCTATCACTACGCTCTGCCCCTCTTTGAACACGCCACTCCTCACAGTGCCGGTCACCACCACGTTCGTGCCCTTGATGCCACGGTACACCTTGTCAACATATGCCCTTGCCGGTTGGGCAAGACGGTCATCGCTGTAGTCAACGGGCAGGTGTTTCAGCAGCTCTGTGAGGAGCTGCAGACTCCTCGTGTCAGTGGCGGCCACATGCAGCACCGGCACAATCACGCTGTGCCTGATCTCGCGTATCACTGGCCCTATGTCTGTCTCGTCGGCCACGCGGACCGGGATCTTGCCTATCTCCTTCAGTGTGGCAGCAACAAGTACATCGACCAGCTGCACCTCGCTGGCGGTGGCCCTGTCCACCTTTGAGACCGCCACCATGAACGGCATGTTCTTGCTAGCCATCAGGATCAGGTGCTCGCGCGTGATATCGTCCAAGCGTGTGAGCCCGCTCCGCTCTTCCTCCTGCCTCACGAGCTGTGCCTCCTCCTTTGCCGGCACGAGGATCAGTCCGTACTGGGCGTCAGCACCAAGGATGCTCCTGATCATGGTCTTGCTGTACTCTTGGTGCCCTGGCGCATCGAAGAACGTGAGCACTCTTGCGGACCTGTCAAGGACGCGTGCGGCCTCCTCCTTGCTCAGTGGGTTTTCCAAGTGGATGCACTGTCCGTCCTCAGCAAAGCCCATGAATGCCATGTGGATGTCAGCAGTCTGCCCACGCCTGATCTCTTGTGGGTGGACGAGCAGGAACGAGCGTGTCCTGCCACTGCCATCATCTGGCGTACCCGTCACTAGGGCACCTATCAGGGTCGACTTGCCAGAGTTCACCCGGCCGGCGACGTTGACGGAGCACGTCTCTTTGACCTCGGGTGCCGACACCCGTTTCAGCAGGAACACGCCGACCAGTCCCTCTGGCGTCTCGATCTGCTCCTGTTCCACAATCTCAACGTCCGCCTCTTCACAGAGCCTCTCAAGGATGTCTTGTGCCTCTGCTATCTCGTGCTGGCTGAGCCCGTAGACCCGCCAGTGCTCGCCATTGATGTCCTCAACGCCTACCATGAACAGCCCCTCAAACGGGGCCTCACACGTCATGTACCGTATCCTCGACACAAGCCTCTGGCGTCTCTCTGGCCTCAGGTCGGCTCTGGTGAGCTTGCGCTTGAACTCCCGGTTGCGGGTCTCGCCTACCCGGAGAATCCTCCGCACCTCATCT
>JALVPN010000103.1 GCA_027031765.1 Promethearchaeota archaeon
GTTCGGTACGGTGTGGGTTCACCGGAGCCCTCCTGGGGACAGTGGGGACCTCATTGCTCCCTTCATGCACGTCGGCATTTAACCGACAAGGCATTTGGCTACCTTAAGAGACTCATAGTTAGTCCCGCCGTTAACCCGAGCTTAGGCCCCTTCCGGAGCTTTGACTGACGGGCACAGAGCAGGATTCAGCGAGTGTACACGCGGTTTCCCGTTCGCACTCACCTATGTTTGTATTAAACAGTTGGGCCCCCCTTGTTACTAAGACCTGGGAGAGCACCCGTGGGTACCAACCCAGGCACAGCATATCCCGAAGTTACGCTGCTAATTGGCCGATTTCCCTCAGGAGGGGTGACTCCGATACACCTTGGCCTTCTCAGCCAGGGAACCTGTGTCAGTTCTGGGTACGGACTCGGAGGATCCTTCCGGTCTCGCTTTTCAAGGTCACCAGGAATGGGCCGAACGGGTGTCCGACCACCCGCTATTCCACCTTTCGCCCGCCTCTCACCATTACGGTACTCAGCGGGTTTATAGTGTTAAATGGAGCGGCGCTCCACTCGGCTTGTCCCGATGAGTCACAAGACCGGCTTAGCGTTGCCGCGTAGCGTACCTCCGAGGTTCAGGAATATTAACCTGATTCCCTTTCGTGACGCTCGAGTTACGACGCCACTTAGGACCGACTAAGCTTCGGCTGACGACGCATCGCCGAAGAGCCCTTTCCCTTTCGGTGGCGTGGATTCTCACCACGCTTCGCTGTTACTACCGCCAGGATCATCAAACCCGGCCGGTCCACAGGAGTTCACACCCCTGCTTCTCCCCAACCGGGTCGCTCCGCTACCGGATCACGCAGTGTTACCCGCGTGCCGTACGGTCTCGGTGGCCAGATTTAGCCCCGTCCATTTTCAGGGCCGAGAGCCTCGGTCTGTGAGCTGTTACGCACTCGTTCGGGGATAGCTGCTTCTAGGCTCACCCCCAGACTGTCTTGGGCTCTCGACTCCCTTCTTCACCGCACTTATCTGGCACTTAGGGACCTTAACCGTACTCTCGGTTCTCCCCATCTCGGCCTGCCGGGCTTACCCCGGGCACCCGTCTCCTGCCGTCTACGGTTCATGCAGCTTCGGAGTTTTCAGGATGGTGAAGGGCTTGTGGCCCCCCGCTCCAATCCGGAAGTGCTCTACACCACATGATACCTCAAGCAGGGCTTGGCTGCGACCAACTTCGCGGAGAACGAGCAATCACCAGTCTAGATAAGCCTTTTACCCCTACGCCCAGCTCAACGGAACGAGTTGCACGTCAGAACCCTTTCGGGCCTCCACCGAGCTTTCGCCCGGCTTCACCCTGGCCAGGCCTAGATCGACTGGCTTCTCGTGTCATGGGAGTGACTACGCGCGCTGTTCACACGCCGCCCCTCACCCTTGCGGGCTGCGGGCCTGTCGGTTCCCCTACGTTTACGGCTTGACGCCTTATCCTCGCCACGCCCATGAACTCCCTGGCCCGTGTTTCAAGACGGATGATGCTGACTCGATCCGCTCTGGTCCTAATACAGGATTGCTCCTGCCTCGTTCCCAGAGCATCTGCTCTTTTAGTCAGCATCCTTTGAGTAGACCAGTGGTTTCAGGTGCTTTGCACTCCGCTCCCGCGGTACTTTTCACCTTTCGCTCGCGCTACTAGTCTGCTATCGGTTTGGCTGAGTATTTAGGCTTGGCAGATTGTGACTGCCGGCTTCACGCGAGAAGACCAACCCGCGCTACTCGAGGACACACGGACATGCCCTTGCTTTACGCCTACGGGGGTATCACCCTCTACGCCACGTCGTTCCAGACGACTTCGGCTTAGGCAAGTCGGCAATAAGTCCGTGGCCTTCACACCACATCTCCCCCGACTCTTCGTCAAGGGATTCGGTTTGGCCTGTTCCGCTTTCGCTCGCTGTTACTCACGGAATCACTTTTGTTTTCTTTTCCTGCCCCTACTAAGATGCTTCAGTTCGGAGCGTTCCCCTTCGAGTTGCGACCCTCGAATCACACGGGGTATGGAGCCCGTGTGAGGAAGTCCCATTCGGGGATCTACGGATCAACAGCTTCATGCGCCTACCCGTAGCATATCGCTGCTCGTCACGCCCTTCATCGGCTAGCCAACCTAGGCATCCACCACTGGCCGTACAGCGAAACGCAGACCTACTCATGTGACCGGCACAGTATCACCCGTTGCTCGCGATGTGCGAGACTGATACCGGCTGATCAGTCCAAGGAGTCGCACACAACTATACAGTGTGTGTCGCCATCGTCCTCTGCAGTCCTGGCACACGTCCCTTGGTGCACAGCACCGCATCGGGTCGCATCCCACAGACCGTCCCCCATCGGGAATGACGCCCTTCTCTCTGAGCAGTCGGCCCTGACGGGTGCCCATCTCCCGTCTGTCGACGCCCCGTCTGGTCCCGATGAGTCCCCACGGGGCCGGTGTGGGGAGCCTCCGGCTGGAGGTCTTTGGACAGCTTGCACACCTCACGGGTGCGCGTCCCGGCAGCCAGTTTGGCCCCGGTTTTAAACATTACTATGCGTCGAGGTTTGCCAGAACGGCTCCACGGCGACCTCCTGAAGCCGCCGAATAACACCGCCTCTACTCGACGAAAGCACAATAAAGAGGGCGCAATCTGAAGATAAAGCTTACGCAAGGCATCTGGCCATCATGACGCGGGTCACGGCCTGGACGGGGGGGCGGGTGGTGGGCATGTCCGATTGCGGTGAACCCCAAAACACTGGGCCTGTACGCTCACGAGTCTGGAGATGCCCCCTCTTGCGAAGTCCAGCATCTCGTCAAGGGTCGCCCGACTGAATGGGATGCCCTCAGCTGTACCCTGTATTTCCACGAACAGGTCGTCGAGCATGACCACATTCATGTCGACATCAGCACGCACATCCTCCTCGTAACACAGGTCGAGCAAGACGACACCATCGACAACCCCGACACTCACCGCTGCGACATGTCCCCGGACAGGGAGTTCTCCCACCATGCCGTGGGACACGAGGTAGGAGAGGGCATCGTAGAGAGCGACAAAGCCGCCGGTGATGGACGCCGTCCTCGTGCCACCATCCGCCTGGATCACGTCGCAGTCGACACGGACGGTGAACCCGTCCAGCTTGGTCAGGTCGACTGCGGCACGGAGGGAACGGCCGATGAGCCGCTGGATCTCATAGGTGCGCCCACTGGTGGTGTGACGGTTGGTGCGCCCGCTGGTGGCACGCGGCAGCATCCCATACTCGGCAGTGACCCAGCCGCGCCCTTCACCGTTGAGCCATGCCGGGACACCGGACTCCACGGTGGCGGTGCATATCACCTTTGTGTCGCCAGTGGATATCAGCACCGAGCCCTCGGGATACTTGAGATAGTTACGTACAATCCTCACAGGTCTGAGCTCGTCGGGCTGTCGTCCGTCGTTCCTAATCATATCCGTAGACCTCTGACTGGCTGTTGGCATCCCAACTGTCCGGACAGGGCCTGACGACCTTGCTGACGGTGTGGGCCATGCCGGACTAGGTGGAGTGCAGGGTGCGCCCGCTGGCACTGAGGATGGGCGGAGCAGTACTAAAAGATTGGGACTCTGAAGCAACTGGACGCACCGTGTGTAGGACTAATACTGACGCACACGGACGGGGTGTGTTGCCAGACCCGGCAGACCACTACAGCATGGCATGTCTGTGCCAGATATTTTTATTGAGAGAACCGGTAATGGGTGGACATAGTTTGCGATGAGTCACCATTCGGAGACTGGGCCCCATGATGAGCATTAGAGAGCGGTTCAATGCAGCACTGAGAGATACGGTTGAGGAATGGAAACGAAAAGACAATGTGAAGGGCATCTTTGTGTTCGGGTCGTATATCACCGGCACACTGACTGTGAACTCGGATCTTGACATCGGGATTGTGTGGGATGCACAGGACGCACCAGTCCCACTACTCGCAGAACATGGTGGCGTCAGGATAGACATGCACTTCCTCACACCAAGGTCGATAACGGATGTGGTCGAGGGCAGTTGCACAGACGAGGGGCGTATCTCGGAGGTAATCGGACAGCTGAGAGCAGCGGAGATACTGTATGATAGAGATGGTGACCTGAAGAAGTGGCGCGAACAGGCCGGGAGATATGTGTGGCCGGCAGAGGTGATACGAAACGTAAAGGCGCGCGCCCTTGCCATGCTGGACGGCGCAGAGGAGTTTGCCATGAGTGACGACATGGTCGCGGCGGTCCACGAGTCACGGCGGGGAATGTTTGAACTGGGAAAGGCAATTCTGATGATGAACAACATCTTCAAGACAGTCAGGCCCGCAGAGATACTGTCTGAGGTCAGGCTGCTTGACCCAATTGCCTACTCGCTGTTCCTGAGAGCATTCAAACTGAAGGGCCTCGGGGAAGAAGAACTCTTGGAGATCCTTGCAGACATTGAACACTGGCTTGGCCAGACCGAGGAGCGGATTGGGGAGTTAGAGTGTGACGAACAGACGCTCCAGATGTTCAACCAGGCACAGAAGGACTATCATGGAGCAATGAACCTGACCTACGCTGGAGACTATGAGCTGGCGGTGCTGGAAATGCGGCGGGCAACCAACTCAATTGGGAAGACTCTCCTGCGCGCAGGAGGAACAGTGATAGAAGAGGGGAGGTTCGTGCCGCAACTCCGAGAGCACGAGCCCGAGTACTACAAGAACGTATTTGTCAGATATGGGGCGTTCGAAATCCAACCGAAGGGGGTCCAGCGCAACATCGGAGAGGCACGTTTCATCGCCCAACGACTGTGAGCGGGAACGCCACATGCAGCACATGGTCATGCAGGGACGACATCGGAGAGGCACGTTTCATCGCCCAACGACTGTGAGCGGGAACGCCACATGCAGCACATGGTCATGCAGGGACGACGTGAGAGGAGGAGAGGGCAGATAGCATGAGCAAGATGATATGCCAGATGAATTAGTGACCAGCGACTTGCAACCGTGCGGTGGTGGCCAACAGGTGGGGCCACAGGGGTCAGATTGATTAGAGCTGTGTGCAACACATGCCCCCGGTGGTGGCAATGCCAGAGCCAGCCCGTATTGTGAGGCTCCAGACGGTTGCGCTCACACGCGAGAAGCAGACACTCATAGAGAGAGAAATAGACACATATTGCCAGGCCACGAACTTTGCAATCAAGAATATTATGAGGAGGAGGATTGCTGGAGCGGGCAGGGCCGTGCAGCTGCTCCGGGACGAGATTGCAAGACACTTCATCCTCAGGAGCGTGGCAACAGGGCAAGAAGGTGTGTCCGACGCAGAGCTGCGGGACAGGCTCGCGGAGCGGCTGGACCTGGACATCATCAAGAAACGGATGCACGAGAGGTTTGACAGCCCGGAGATGTGGCGAAGGGAGTTCGCGCTCAGGTACGAGCTGCAGTACGTGAAGGATGTGGTCAAGACGGCCAGAGTAGAGATTGGCCGGCATAGGAGGCTTGCAAAGACCATCCGTTCAATCCGGGACAGGCCCCCGCACTTCAAGCGAGGACGTATGATTGTTTCAGGAGTGATAGTCGAGGTGTCCCAGAGGGCGCTCCTCCCCCTCCTCACTGATGGGACGGTCTTGCCGCTCGTCTTCGACAGACGGAGCAGGAGCCGGGCACGGGGAGTACTTGAGAGGATTGACAGGGGCGAGCAGCCCTATGGGCGCGTCAGACTGACGTGGAACAGGGCCGGCTATGTTGATATTGACATTAGACTTGAGTCATGACCTACAGGGATGTACGGACAAGTGGTGTGCTGCCGGGACACAACTGGACCGTTCTTGGAGAGTTGGACGGCCGACGATGGGACGACATGGTGTGTAGTGCTGTAACTGACTGGACGGGGCTGCGACCAGACGGGGCGGGCTGCACCAGATGCAGGCACAGGTGGACCAACAGGACTATGAGGGCATCCACAGCGTCAGTGCACCAGCAAAGTCCGTGGTGAGGAAAGCCCCGACCCTTTGTGCCCAAGTTGCTGCTGTCACACCAGTGTCGAGGCTATGACGCTCAAGACATTTGAGGGGGCGTGTAGACCACAGGCAGACCGTGCGATCCCAGCCACCAGACAGCAGTAGTCTGCCGTCGTCGCTCAGTGCCAACGCGCTGAGGACACTGGCATGGGCCTGTTCCGAACCGGTCACATGCAGGGAGTCCGGGTCTGCTGTAAGGAGTCGACCGTCCTGCAGACCGACGAACAGTACCGAGTCGGAGGGATCCAGGGCCATGGCGCGGATCCGCGAGCTGGCAACATGTGCTGTAGCAAGTGGGGCCAGCCTTTCAGTCTTCAGGGCTACAACGTTGCCACTCCAGGATGCAACGTACGAGTGTGACCCGCTGCGGGACATTGCCATGGCAGTCACACTGGTCTGATGTGACACCACCACGGTCTCCATAGTGAACGGTTCAATATGCAACAGACCGGCAGAACCATCACGACACCCTACAATAGCGGACTTCCCGGCACTGTCAACTGAGAGTGCCTTGACATCACTGTCACACCGGAGTGTTCCCAAGGGTCTACCGGAGCTCACATCCCAGAGCCTGAGAGTCGCGTCCCACGCCCCTGATACGACCTGACTCCCCGCCCCTATGAATGCGACCGATGACGTAAGAGACTCATGGCCGTGAATTGCCCGCTGCGGGCGGCCGTTCTTGGCTGACACTATGATTATGCGGCCGTCAGCAGTGCCACATACAGCTCTATTGCCACGGGGGTGGACACTCACACAGGTAAGGGGGACAGGCGTTTCTCCATGTGGGTGGAATATCACAGCCTTGTCCACTGGACTCACCTAGCAAAGGACTGCAGAGCGTCCAGCCATCCAATGGATGCCGCCCCATTAAAACATCACTGCTGGAAAGAGGAGGTCTCCCGAGACCTCACACGACGCACCATCAGGAAAGTCACCAGCACAATCAGTGGTAGGCCTACCAAGGGCACGTAGAAGAGCAGTGGCGAAGTAGTGCTGGCTGGCGTAGCATCCGTTTCGTTGGTGGAACTCAACACGAACATCTCGACTACGCTGCCGACCCGTTCAAGGCTAGAAGCACTGCACTTATCGGGCGTGTCAGCCAGGGTGTGCCAGTAAGGTGGGAATGGGTTGTTCTGGATTATGTCTACGGCGGGCATCCCCGCGTCCAAGAAGGGAGTGTGGTCATCAATGACGTACGCACCGAAGGAGTCGATGAATGTGGACGAGTAGCCAAGCTCTGCTGCAATTGACCACAAGTTGTCCTGCAGCGTTCTTGTGGAGCTCCGTTCCCGCAGGAACTGGGCCGATGAGTCACCGACCATGTCGAGGAGAATCATTGCATGGAGGCCGGCACGTCGTTCATCATCCAGTTGACCAACATAGTACGTCGAGCCAACAATCCACTCCCAACCATTGACCCCACCAGAGTCCTCCGCATCAAAGAACACAAGCTCTACATACTGGCGCGCAGCAACCGGGAGCACACGGGCCAACTCAAGCAGCACCGCCACACCGCTGGCACCATCATTGGCACCAAGTATTGGGTGTTGACGGTTGGCAGGGTCAGGGTCCTGGTCTGCAACTGGACGCGTGTCGTAGTGCGCCCCAAGCACTATACTGATGTTGGCCGCATCAGGTGAGCCACGGGCAATAATATTGGCGCAGGCCACGCCCCGGTAGGTGAAGTTCTGCAGCCGCACGTCCCATCCAAAGGACCCGAGTGTGCTCACGATATATTCGCGACATGAACTCAGGTTCGTAGAGCCAGGGGGGCGTGGGCCGAAGTCACACTGCTGCTGCAGGTACCCCATTGCTGTAGCACCATCAAATGACAACTGCACTGACCGCTGTGCCGGTTGTGCAAGTATCACAGACAACACGACTAACGAGAAGAGAAGACTCCTGTGCAACTGGATCAACTCCGGGAACGACTGTGCAGACCTATCAAACTTTTGGATGCGCCGCGAGACGTTGCCGGACACTCGTGCGGACAAGAAATGGGATCTCACGGGGTAGCATCCGGAGGACTGTCACTGGGACTCTCGAGTAGTCGATTTCGCCCCGCGCCAACATTGCAAGGACTTCTGAGGACAGACGCAGCCGGGCGGCCCGCATGAGAACGGCCCTGACGAAACGTATGCCACGTCCTCCGACCCAGCCAGCCGTGCTGAAACCGGCGCCGAACTCCGCAGAGCAGAGCTCTTGGTACCGGGACAGGAATGCTGCATCGAACCGGCCAGCCTCAAAGGCGTCGGCTGCAACATGTGCAGCATGGACACCAGAACGCATGGCATATGCAATTCCCTCCCCCATCATTGGGTCGACCCACCCAGCCGCATCACCGACCAAGATTATGTGGTCGGTCACGTTCGTGTTCTTGAGGCCCCAGCCACCAAGGAAGTGTGTACGTCTCTTCTCGGGGCGTAGTAACAGGCCACAGCGCCGTGCAGTCGTGGCCACAAACTCGTCAAAGACTGTCCGCAGTGGGTGCATATCGAGGGCGCCCCCGGCAACACCAATTGCCAGGTGCTCACGTTTTGGGAACACCCAACCGTAGCAGAGCCGGGTGGGGTGTGGTGCGACTTCGAGCACTGATGGGTCGTCCCCCATCGTCTTGAGGACACCAGACTCACCAACGTGGAAGTCGGCCTCCATGCCGATGCCTACACGCGTCAGGTCCTTACGTGGAGGACGCAGGCCCACCGAGCGACCGACCGTGGTGTTGACGCCGTCTGCTGCAATCAGTAGTCGTGAGACGAACTCCCGTCCATCACTGAGACGCGCATGCACTGAGCCACCGGTGACCGACACATCGACCACTCGTGCCTGCTCCAAGAGTTCAGCCCCGGCACTCACCGCACGGCGGGCCAAGAACTCGTCAAACACAGACCGGAATACAGTGACCCCTAACAGACGTTGTGACCTGAACTCGGCGACCTCGTCGTCAGGGAACCTGAAGCGCATGCCGTAGATCTCGCGTTCCACAACTCGGCGGGGGAGTGTCCCGACCACCCTCAGACCACGATACATGACGGCGCCGCCACAGGGCTTGTCACGGGGCAGCGCAGCCTTCTCAAGCAGGAGCGTACGTAGACCAAGGCGTGCACAGTGGAATGCTGCGGCCGAGCCAGACGGGCCGGCCCCGACCACAACAACGTCGAAGTCGTGCAGGATCAACACCTCAATTACACTGATACGTGGCGGACTGACGGCCGGATGACCGGTATCAGCGTACATAGGTCTGCCGGCTCAGAACCGAGTGGAAGTGCGACTACATATCACGGCAGCCGGTACAACCGGCCCTGGGACGGACACCGACCCGTCGCATGAGCTTTCCCCCAGGCATCTCATCACGACCCCCATCAGGTACTGTGGACCCCTCAACCCGGATCTCGTGATGACCAGTTACTTCGAACCCGTAGCTGAGAACTAGGAGCTTGGACGGTGTGTTCTCCTCGTAGACCTCGCAGTACACCTCTTCGACACCAGCATCTATGAAGAACTCAGTGGCCCGCATTATCAGGGCGGTGGCAACACCACGTCTGCGCCGGGACGGGACGACGCACAGGGAAGTTATCTCACCATATACTGTATCACCTGTATGTTCCACAAAACACGTGATGAAGCCGACGAGAGAGCCCCACATCTCAGCCACGAACATGCCCTCAAGGTCGAGCTCCTCGACCTGCTCCACTGTCACAGGACAGAAGGGGTCTGGTGAGGCGAGAAAGCACTGGTTATAGAGGGATACGAACTTGGGGATTTCATCACGCCGGAGACTGCGGACATGAATGTAGTCGGGGACGACCTTTCGGGCCCACCACTCCTCTGCAAGCCTCAGTGCTTCCTGTGCGTTGGCACGCATTATCAGATATGTGCGTACACGACCGCCCTCAGATTGTTGACGCTCCAAATGACAACACCTCCTCTTCACGGATGGCCCTGCTCACGGGCGCATGATGCGGTCAATGGCCCGAATGGCAGCCTCAATCTCAAGACCGACAGCCTCGACCAGGCGCGGGTCCTGTTCGCCAGTCTGCTCGTCATCGACGCTCTGTTCGCCCTTCTGGTCGCTATGGAGGTTACCATCACACGCCAAGATGGAAGCAGCATGGATGCCATGGGTGGTCGCGAATACAAAGAGGAGTGAGCTCTCCATCTCCACACACTTGACCCGTGCCCGTGTCCAGAGCCTGAGTGGGCCCTGCATGTCCCGCAGGTAGTACACATCGGTCGTCCAACAGACCCCCACATGTACACGATCCTCTGGGAGCAGTGCAGAGATCTCGTCGTGGAGCGCGGCACACCAGATGGGCGAGGCGACGGCGGGGTACTCGATGGGAGCATAGTTCAGACTCGTGCGCTCGTCACGGACGCAGGCGATGGGCACCACAACATCACCAGTCTTGACAACCGGGTCGATGCCACCGCATGTGCCAATCCGGATAATGACCTCGGCCCCAAGACGCGCCAACTCCTCGATGCAGATGTGTGTCGAGGGGGAGCCGATGCCGGTACCAGAGACCGTGACCTGTATCCCACCGGGCGTGTGCCCCCGATAGGTGACAAACCCCCGGTAGCGGGCAACTTCCTCAGCATCTCTGAGGGCCGATGCAATCACCGGTACACGGTCGGGGTTCCCAGAGATGAGGACGATACGCTCAACATCACCCTCGCCAACTCTCAGGTGTGGTTGGACTCTACGTTTCAAGTATTCCACCACCAGCCAGACAACACTAGTAACGGGTCTACAGGGTAATAAAACGGCCGGCTTCTAGGCAGACAGGTGGACCAGCCACTGCTCATGCCATCTTGCCCCCGTACAGGGACGCAGAGTGGGCACAGGAGGACTTGGTGGGGGAACACAGTCCTAGTCTGGCATGAACCGTGTGAGGTCGAGAGCAACACGTGGCACAACCCATTTGCGCCTCTCACTGTTCCAGTAACGCACGATGTCGAGCATCGACTTGGAACCCTTTAGGCGGACAGTCATTATCGGCTGGACCGAATGGACTCCGGGCTCAGCCTCTAGTGAGCGGAACATCCGGTAGTACTCGACCTGCTGCTCACCGGGTACTTGAATCCAGACGACAAGACCCTTGTGGGACTCGAAGTGGACTGTTGAGGGGAGCAGTGGGAGTCTTTCTATGATGTGCCCACGCCAGTCGGGGTCACATATAATCTCGAAGCAGAAGTTTGTGGACAGGCCAAGTCCCCCGAATGACACGACAGGCGTCACGACCCGTTTCCGGTACAGCTTGTTGACCGACCGGGCTGCGCGTCGCTCTGAGACCTCAAGACCACGCAGGCGAAGGAGGCGGTGTATCTCAACCGCTTGCATACGGGAGTTGACGCGCAGCTGCGAGGCCACAGCGAAGTCAATGACATCGAGGCCGCGCAGTGGGCCTGTACATGAGAGCCTGTGGACAGCAGTCACCTCAGCGGCTCCCGGGGGTGTGGCATCCATCAGGGCGGTCACATCACAGGGTAGTGCCCACTTGCCGTCTTCGAAGAGCTCCAGGTTCCAGCTTGCACCAAGTCCTCGTTGGAGGTGGAGAGTGTAGTTGTCGAAGACATCTGGCGCGAGAGAGTCGACCGACCGCATGAGCTCCGATACATTGACGACCGGGCCGGGGATGAGAAATGACACATAGCCAAGAGGGGAGAGGGATGTCTTTAGGATTCCCTTTGTGAACGGATAGTATGACAGCGCCTGTTCAAACCGCATCCACTGCTCCTCGTCTCGCACAGAGAAGAACAGGAGCACCGACTGCACATCGAAGCTTGACGTGTCAACAAGCGCTGTGAACCGCAGGGTATTCCGTTCGCGGAGGATATCCATGCGACGGCTCACGGCCTTGGCGCAGGCACCAACGGTCCGTCTAATCACCCCGGCGTGTATGAGGGGCGCACGTACGAGTGCCTTCAACACTGCAAGAGTGAGCCTGTCGACCGGAGCCCCATCCGTCATGAACCCGAAGCTGTAGGCAGAACGGACAGACTCTGTGGTAAAGAGGTCGTACTTCCTCAGTACACGGAGGTTCTCAAGGATGCGGTCACGGATGGACTCGCTGACCGGGTGAAGAGTGGGGTCTGTGGGGAAGCGTGAAAACTCAGGGTTGGACTTGAGGAGTTCAGCCTCACGCACAGCCTCCTCGAAAGTGAGCGTGCCAGCACACAGGGCAAGGTATATGCGTATTGCATCAAGGTAGAAACGGACGGAGGGCTCACTCACACAGGGGATCAGATTATCCCACGGTGTAGAGAATGCTGTATGGGAAGAACCTTCGCCCGCGCACACGGCCTTGTCTCCCGGGTGGGAACATTCCCTCATTGAGGACTCTGCGTCGGACATCAGTCCGGCGTCTTGTAGACTGACTACACCCCCCACAAAACCTGCACTAATCCTTTTCGCGTAAGGGACGGGTCAACGACCATTGTACAGTGAGGGATCCCCTTTCCAGCCAGTCGCCTCATGAGTCTGGACACTGTGAGCCAATTGGCCGTACTGGGGAGCGACAAGTCGAGGACTGTAAGGCCATCGCCAGAAACAATCCGGACCCGTGGCAGCAGCATTGCCTGGGCCTGCAGTGTACGTGAAACAGGGGAGTCGGACGGCGCCCCCTCAAAGCATAACAGGAGCCTCTGAGTCAGACCGATACGACGAATGTCTGCAAATGGCTGTACTGCGACTGAACGGAGTCTGGCCAGGGCACGGCGCAAAGTGCGTTTCGACACTGGTGGAAGGCCAAGATGCACCAAGAGCCCGTGGACAGTCTTTGAACTGACGTGGTAGTCCGACTCGAGCGCGGCCGCCGCAACAACCTCCTGTGGTTGTGGTTCTCGACAGCGGGTCTGTTCCACTGTGTTCGTCAGCATCGGGAGGACTTCGGCGTACCTGCCGGCGGCATCTGCCACAGCTTCCAGACGAAAACCATCATAGTGGGCCCAGCGAGTGCCGTCGAACCCACTGAGGTTGATGTGGTGACCGAGCAGGCGAGCAAGGTCGTACCTCAGACCAAAGCCATACGGCGGTTGTGAGAACCGTTCCAGCCGGGCAAGCCAAGTCTGGTGTTCAGAGCAAGGGACGACTGCCTCAAAGTAGACGCGGTCGTCACCGACTGAGGTCATCACCGACCTTGCGACCACGGTCGATGCAGGGACTGCGGATAGCCACCTCTCAAACTTTGTGAGCGTGGCGGAGGTGCCGGCAGAGAAGGCCCAGCCGAACACGAGCACGAAACCAACATGACCATAGTCGAGTGTGCTCGCCACGGCCAGTCTACCAGAACGCAGTAGTCTACGCCAGACCTGGTTGACCGCGGAACGGGTGACACGCAGCTCCCTGGCCAGTGCGCTCTGAGTGACCGATGGGTTGGCAGCCAGACGACGCAGAATCCTGAGCTCAAACTCTGAAACGGGACGTGGTGTGTTCAGGAGTGTTCACCTCACCTGTGGCCAGATGTTAAGCAGAGAGCAACGAAAAGGTCCATCGAGCACAACCCCGGTTTCCATACGCACTCTTGTGGGCGCACAGGACATCAGGAGGGGCCCTACGGTGGCCCTCAGGCATGTTCGGATAGGCATCTACCTTATAATTGACATCATCAGTATTGTCGTGAGGTAGAATCTGTGGCCTTCTGGTCCAGTCCCGGTTGACCGTTCACCGTTGCACGGT
>JALVPN010000104.1 GCA_027031765.1 Promethearchaeota archaeon
CTAGTGCTCACGTCCCTTTACTCTGACCAGGAGACCTGCGTCCGGCAGCACGTAGATGGTCGGCCCAGTATCAGGGTGCTCAGCAATGTACTGTTCCACGACCGAACGGAGGACAGCCTGTACGCCTGCAGGTGTGCCCGGGTCCAGGGCCTCCAGCCGATATGTTTCGCGCAAGAGTCCCGGGTCAAGGCCTGTGACGACTTTGACGTGGCCCTCACCCACATCCATGAGAATCCTGAAGAGGTCGGGGGGCTTCTGGTTGCCAATCTTGAACGTCTTCTCGGAGCAGTAGGTGCGGATAACGTATTGCATTGCCTCCTTGAGCGGCATGCCCTTCGTAGTACTCATTGCCTCTGCATATCCATCGCTCCCAATGCCCTCTTCACAGGGTGCGAGGAGTACAATCCACCCTTGCCCGTCGTGCCTGACGGCATTCCAAGCGGCGTGTATCCCCTTGCCTGACTGGTACAGGTTGATCCCAAGCTCGCCCACTGAGACGAACACGATATCGCCGGGCCTGTCCACTTCCACTACCCGGAGCCTCCTGAGCGGCCCAGCAGCCGCCCTGTGACACTCGATTATGTCGCCGGCCTGCATGTACACAATCTGTCCGTGGTCTACGATTGTGTCGATGCAGAACATCGGCAGCGACTCCTTGACGCGGGTGGCTATCTCGATCATGTCCATGATGACAGGGTTACCCTCAGTGTTACCGAGGCGGCAGGTGTCGACGAAGCCCTTCTCAAGGTCGAACATCCGTGGGTGGTTGATACGGATGGTCTCGCGTCCCGCCACTCCCGGGCAGAACAGCTTCACCGTCCCGGCCTGTCCAGCAAAGTAGTGGTACTCAGAGTCGCTGAGCACGATGACAAGACAGGAGTCGAGTACGCGCTCGTCAATATGGATGGGAGTCCCGAAGGACGTCTCTCCGAGATACCTGTTCCCGGCATCGCAGTCGTGGACGAGGACCCTGTCGCGCCACTCCCCGTACAGGTCGGTACCGAACACCTTGTGCTCAAGGGCCTCTTCTGTCGGGGGCTTGTGAGAGCCTGTGGCGACCATTATCACGATGTCGTCACGCTGGACGCCCGATGACAGGAAACGTCCGAGGAGCATTGGCAGGAGGACGCGGGTATGGACATTGGGCCGGGTGTTGTCGTCGACAATCACGCACACCTGCGAACCGGGCGAGTACTTCTCGTGCAGCAGCCGGTCAAAGGGTGGTGTCCCCAGCGGTGCCTCAAGGACCTGTTCCAACTTGGCCCCCAAATCTTCGAAGTCGGGGTGGTACTCCTCGACGCTCAGCACTCTGACATCCCTGGTGCTGGAGGGGATGAACTCATCAACAGTGTATGACCCATACTTCAGAGGGGTACTGTGATAGGACTCAGGGCTCACGGGCTCACCAGTGCCGTCAGTAGCAGCCCTACTTCTAACACTTGCGGTCTGTCCTACGGAAAATGTCACGCCGTGGCCGAGTGGGGCATCTGGGTGACACCGGTCGTTTGAAATATGGGCTCCACACTCAATCACCTGACCGATGGCATGCACACCCCTGACTAGTGAGCGGTACGACCTGACCGGCCCGCCGCTGTACGACCACGTCTGCGCGAGGCTGAGCCCGCTCGACATGGAAGTGGTGCGTTCCGTACCACCCGGCGGCAACTGGCGCGACATCCCCCTGAGTGTAGCGCAGAGGTCGGCACGCCTGATGCAGATACGACGGTCTGGCGGCCGGACGACGTACTATGGCCGGCTGAGGCCCGACATGCCGAGCTATACCATCAACACATACTTCAACAGACCGGGGAACGGGACGTTCATCCATCCAGAGCAGCACCGCCTAATCTCAAGGCGTGAGGCTGCGCGTCTCCAGTCGTTCCCTGACCGCTACAGGTTCCTCGGGCCGCCGTCGTCCCGCTACAAGCAGATTGGCAATGCGGTGCCGCCGCTCATGGCCCGCGCCATCGGGATGACATTCCCCCCTTCTCTTGCCGTCGACACGTTCGCTGGTGCAGGTGGGCTGTCTGAGGGGCTCCGGCAGGCCGGTCACAGGGTGGTTGTCGCCACCGATGTTGACACCAACATGTGTGCCACGTACTCTTACAACCATCGCGACACGAGAGTCGTCCAGGCTGACCTGATGGAAAAGGGCGGTATGACCACGCTCATAGAGTGTGTAGAGGACAGCCTCCACGGGCGCACGCTCGGACTCCTTGCGGGTAGCCCACCGTGCCAGGGCTTCTCACTTGCCGGCAAGTGGGAGCAGCACGACCCCCGCAACCTGCTCGTGGACAGGTTCCTTGAGTGTGTGGCCGTCCTTGCCCCTGAGCGGGTACTGCTTGAGAACGTGCCCGGGCTGCTGTCATTCAGAGGGGGCGCGGTGCTGTCGCATGTTGTGGGGGCACTGTGTCACATGGGCTATTCCGTGCACTACGAGGTGCTCCGCGCAGAGCAGTTCGGTGTGCCCCAGCGGCGGAGACGGGTGTTCGTCATGGGCCTGCGCAGTGGCGACGAGCCGCAGATGCCCGTGCCCGAGATGGCGTACGTGCCCCGTGGGAGGAAGGGCCCTGACGGACAGCTGCCTGCTGATGCGCGCGGCCTGCCACCGCCGGTGACTGTGGGCGAGGCGATCTCCGACCTGCCACCCATTGCTGCCGGCGGGGGCCAAGAGGTCATGGAGTACGACAGCAGGTGGGTACGCTCGGACTACCAGAGGGTGATGAGGGGGCTGCTCAGTACCGAGCGGTTCTTTGCGGGTAGACCGGAACAAGACTGATTTGGAAACTCCCGTCCTGCTGGTCTGTATCCGGGCCCGTCCGCTACACAAGGGGACTCGAGAGATGATAGTCACTGCACTGTTGTACGACCTGAGGAGCTCGCGGGTCATGGCCAGGGAAACGTTCCTCAACGATGACTCCCTAGATGTCGAGGCATACGTTGCCGCGTATCTGGAGGCCGTCCAGGCGGGGCTGGCTGGGCCCCATCACGTCTCCGTTGCCGCTGGACGGGCAGCACACTGCATACGGGTCGATGACGTCACACTGCTGATGGGCGTGTGCGACAGTGACGACACCAGTCCCGATGACAGGGAGGTCATAGAGCGTCTGGGCGCGGCAGTCCAGGCACGCTTCCACGACCGTGGGAGACCGGCACTGAAGAAGGATTTCCCTAGCATGTTCGTGTCAGACGTCTCAAGGCCAGTCACGGTGTGTTTCCTTAGCAACCCAGAGCCGGCAGAGGAACACCACACCAGCACCGGCATTGAAACGGCCCTCGCGAACCTGAGTGACGATACCGGGACACTCATCCGACCCCTCCGCGTGGGCCCATACCTTGTGTCAGTCGTGCGCATTCCCCTGGAGGAAACACTTTCAACAAGACGTATGCACCTCCCCCGTGCCGACCTGTTTGCCATTGTGGTGGGCACGCCAGCGCCCGCAAGACCACAGGTGAGGAGGTTCGTGGACCGGGTCCGGAAAGACCTCGGTGTGCCCCTTCTGGTCGTGCCTGAGAACGACGTGGCCCTTGAGGTGGCACGGGAGTACGAAGAGCAGTTCGGGCTCGTACTGTGTGACTCCGTCACTCCACGTCCCAGCGCCCTCATCGTGGCCGTACTGGCAATGGCCGGATACCTGTCCGTACACCCGGACCTCGCCGTCGAACGCTACCGGATAGACCTGTCTGTTGACCGGCCGTCATCAATTGAGAGTACCGACCGGAAGACAGCCGGACACCAAGCGTTCTTCGTAGTCGAGAAGACGACTGGAGAGCCCGTGTTCACGTTCCACTACGAAACAACGGACTGCTTGGAACGGGTCCCGCGGATGGTGGCGGCCATTGCAACCTTCGCAATAGAGGGGCTAGGCAGTGGGGAGACCTCCGTCTTCACGACGGGCGAGTGGAGCTACGCGCTTATCGAACGTGGGGAACTGATATTCACGCTGGTCACTAGGGCGAGCGGTGACATCGAGCAGCTGAGAGAGGAGTTCGTTGCCCTCCCAGACCTCTACTTTGAAGACCCACCACATGCATCACCGGAACCCGGAGACTTCTATTCGTACCACCCCTTCGTGCTGAAGTTGTTGGCAGTGCTCCCCCCGGAGGAGTGGCCGCCGTCAGCCGCGCCGGTCCAGACGCACGAACCCGACTGGGGGCGCTTTCAACACCCGCTCATGGCCGAGTTCCTGAAGGTCGTGTGGGACAACTGCAGTGGCCAACGACGACTCGCCAAGATACTGTCTGCCGGCAGCTCGGACATGGTGCTCGGAGCACTGCACTTCCTGGGCCTGATGGGGGCCATAGAGGTCCGCATCAGTGTCCGTGCGGACGACATCCCGGTGGTCCGTCGCAGGATCCCACCACGCCTGTACCGCCTCTACTCCCACCTGCGTGCAGTGGCGTCTTCCATGGATGGGAAGACGACTGTGGGTGAGATTGCCAGGACACTCGGCATTGACACTGGCGTCCTCTCCACGGTCGTAGCTGACCTGTGCCGTCGGGGTTACGTCGACCTCCTATAGTGGGATTGTCAGTCGCTCCGGACGAGTGGGTGGGTGTAGTGGCACTCGGCAGGGACGTGACGGTATGGGGCAGCCCCATCACCAGTATGACGAGAAGACCGGGCTGCCCACGTCTCACGACACC
>JALVPN010000105.1 GCA_027031765.1 Promethearchaeota archaeon
CAACGAGACAGACATGACTGCCCACGAGGTCTGGTCGTGGGAGGCCCCGTCCGAGTTCTTCTGTCCGGCCTGGGGCGATGCCGACAGGCTGCCCAATGGCAATACCATCGGCAACTTTGTGTTCCCCACCCACCCGGGACTGATTGCAGAGGTCACCCCATCCGGTCAGGTCGTCTGGGCCATGCGCATGGAGCCGGCCGGGGGGATTGGCTGGGGGATGTACCAGGTCGAACGCTTCTTAGACGCCCCCCGGGTCGTCTTTGCGAGTCCCGAGTATATGTTCACTCCGGGCACAGTGCCTGTCCTGACCTTTGACATCCTCGACACGTTCAACTCAAAGGTCGTCCGCACAGGTAACTTCAGCATATACGAGGGCGAAACACTGCTGGCAGAGGGGCCCGTCAGGTTCCTCCCCAACTGGCAATGGGCCTCAGTGCAGGTCTCTCTCGAAGCACTGGAGTCCCCTGGCCCGCACGAGCTTATAGTGTATGTTGTTGACCAGGACGGACTTGTTGGTGGCACCTATGTGACGGTCCTCATCACCCAGAACGTCCTCGTCTACGTCGAGGCGTTTTCTGTGGGCCTGATGATCCTGGTCCTCCTCACGTTCCTCCTTGAGAAGGGCAGCGGCCCCGGTGAAGAGGAGGTGCCTTCAGGAGGGCCGTCAGCAGAGGGGTCAGACGCTCATGCCGACGTCCCGGGACCTGACACACCTGTTGATGTCTGAGGTCCGAGGCCCCCTGTTCTGACCGGACACGACCAGTATACAGGACTGGCGTGGGGGGCTGACCGCCTCCCACTCAGTGCCATGACCTCACGAACCGAACTTGTGGAGCAGTCCAGCATACCCCAGCAGGAGTGGCATCACGTCGGTGCCGGTAGTCCACTGGAGGGCCCCACGATGTGCGTCCTGCTCAGAGAACCGGTATACGCCGTCACGGCGGATGTCTTCGCGCCAGAGCACCAGTGGCACCGGGTCGCAGGTGTGTTCGCCTACAGAGACCGGTGTGGTGTGGTCACCCGTAACGGCGATGACAGTCCTGCGGCCTACTGCTCTGAGCACCTTGCCGACCATCCTGTCGGTGCGTTCGATTGCCAACACCTTCTGTCTATGGTCGTGGTCGTGGCCTGCATTGTCTGTCGCCTTGATGTGGACAAACACGTAGTCGTAACCAGCCCGTACACACTCTATGGTCTTCTTTGCAATGGCATAGAAGTCGGTGTCTATGGTGCCGGTCTGCCCCTCCACCGGTATGTGTTCCATGCCGACATACTTTGCCGTCCCGATGTACAGGGCCCCTCCTGCCAGCACTGCACAACGGATCCCGTACTTCTCGGGCAGTGTCGGCGTCTCCTTGTGTTGTCCCTGCCCCCGCAATAGGATGATGTTCGCTGGTGGCAGGCCACGCGCCTCCCTGTCCGCATTGACACTGAGGCCCCTCAGCCTCTCATGCGCCTCCCTGATGAGCCTGTTCACAATGCCCGCGGTTCTCTCAGCGCCGGGGGCTTTTGGCCTGCACGCGAGAACCCTGACACCGGTCTCGTGGGGGTCGACATCGGTGATCTCTGCAGAGAGCCCGTCGCCACGCAGCACGAGGGCACCACGGTGCTCTACGGTGTGGACGAACCGCACCTCCACACCATCGATGACCATCCCGTCAATCGCCTCCTCGAGTGCGTGCCCCTCCTCTGCTGTGAATGCCCGGCCTGCGCGTCTGTCCAGCACCACAAGGTCGTCGTCCACAGTAGCAAAGTTTGCCCTGAAGGCTACATCTCCCGGTCGTGTCTCAAGGCCAGCCCCCTGCGCTTCTAGGGGCCCCCGCCCAGGGTAGCACTCGTGTGGGTCGTACCCGAAGAGGGCGAGGTGTGCAGTGTCGCTGCCAGGCGTCCTCCCGGGCCCGAGGACGTAGAGCAGGCCGTTCTGTCCCTCCTGCGCCAGCCGGTCGAACACCGGTGTGTCCGCCGCCTCAAGGGGTGTGCGCCCACCAAGGTCGGGGACTGGCCTGTCGCCGAGCCCGTCCATGACGACCAGCAGCGCAGTGCGCCGCTCCTCCATCTACTGGTAGTCCCTCCATGCGGTCCTGAACCCCTCTCTAGGGTATGCACACGCGCCTCCCAGCAGGTGGTGTATCTCGATGAGCCGGTTGTACTTCTCGACCCGGTCGCTACGCGCGGGCGCCCCGGTCTTGATCTGACCCGTGCAGAGGGCGACCGCAAAGTCTGCGATGAACGTGTCGCCGGTCTCACCGCTCCTGTGGCTGACCACCACGGGCCAGCCGGCACTGTTCGCCACCCTGGCGGCACCCACTGCTTCTGTCACGGTGCCTATCTGGTTGAGCTTCAGTAGCAGTGCGTTGCCTGCACCCATCTCAATACACCTCTTCACGGTCTCGGCGTGTGAGACCGTCAGGTCATCAGTCACCACCTGTGCTGATGTCCTCCTCGTGAACTCGGCAAAGTCCTCGAACGCATTCTCGTCAAACGGGTCCTCGATGCTCCTTATCGGGAACGTCCCCTCAAGCTCGAGGTATAGGTCTGCCAGTTCGCCAGCACTGAGTGCTCTGCCATCGACATGGTACTCTCCGTCCCTGTAGAACCCGCTGGCAGCTGCGTCCATGCCGAGGACGACCTCCTTGCCAGCGGAGTAGCCCGCCTCCTCAACAGCCCCTACTATCTGTTCGAAGGCGTCACGTGTGGACTCCAAACCGTACCCACAGTACCCGCCCTCGTCACCGATATGCTTGGCCATGCGGCCGAACTTGGCCACCATCTTCTTTCCCAGTGTGTGGTATACCTCGCTCAGACAGCGGATAGCCTCCAGGATGTTGTCCGCCCCGACCGGGAGCACCATGAACTCCTGGATGGCAAGCTTGTTGCCGGCGTGTGCCCCACCATTGATGACATTCGACATTGGCACCGGCTGTAGGTACCGCCCGTGGAGTCCCACCACCCGTTCGTGTAGGTACTGGAACAGGGGCACGCCGAGGTGTCTTGCGGCCGCGACGGCTGTCGCCATTGAGACCGAGAGGACTGCATTGGCACCCAGCTGCCGCTTTCCCTCGCTCGGGTCAAGTCTGAGCAGTGCTGCGTCTATCTCTGACTGTGAGAGTGGGTCGGCCCCCCTCAGGGCCTTGCTGATGACATCGTTGACATTGGCCACCGCTCTCAGCACACCCTTGCCACCATAGCGTGTACCACCATCTCTCAGCTCCAGTGCCTCGCGCTCCCCTGTGGATGCGCCGCTGGGCACCTTGGCCGTGCCAGCCGTCCCGTCTGAGAGCTCGACCCGGGTCATCAGTGTCGGGTTGCCCCGGGAGTCCAGGATTTCAATGGCCTTGATACTTGCAATCTCCACCAATACGGACACCACCATGTTTCGGTCTCATCGACCACTCCCGGAGAGCATGCCCAGCCAATTTATACTAATGCATTGGAACCCCGTACAGCTTACGCCCTCCCCTCGACAAGCTCCCTGTACACCTGCTCTATTGTGGAGTTCACCTTCTCAAGGCTGAACCGCTCTTCGACCAGCCGGCGCGCATTCCTGGTCATCGTCTTCACCATGTCGTATTGGTCCATCACAATGTCGACCGCGCCACTGAAGCTCCTAAAGTCCCGTCCGATGATGAGGCCATTGACACGGTCAGTCACGACCTCCGGTATGTCGCCGACTGGTGTGCACATCACAACGGTGCCTGATGCCATGGCCTCGAGCACGACGGTCGGTGTGCCCTCCCAGTAGGACGGCAACACGAGGGCGTCCGCACCGCGCATAAGACGCGGGATCTCCTCGTGTCCCCGTTGACCGAGCACTTCGACCGACACCCGGGAGCCCATCCTCTTGAGTCTCTCCTTCAGACTCAGCAGGTGTTCGTAGAGCGACCCCTGACCCACGAAGCGGACAGTCATCTTGTGGCCATTGTCCCTTGCTGCTTGCCACACCCACTCCATCAGCGTCCCCACTCCCTTCCACGGTTCAAGGTCTCCCACGTAGATGAGGACACCCCCGGGCCCGTCCCGTTTCTCTGTCCCGGGTCTGAACCTGTTGGTGTCGACCACGTTCGGGATATACCGGAGGCGCTCGTGCGGCACCCTGAATTGCCTCTGGATAGTCCTGAGGTCTGCATGGGACACCGACGCTATCAGGTCGCTCCACCTCATGGTCATGCGTCCAAGCGTCAGGTCGTATGCGTGTTTCGTGACGACCTTTGTCCAGTGGGTCCTGTACGGCGGCAGTCCGAGCCCACCGTGCGCCTGTAGCAGGGCCCGCCGGTCTGTGACCCTGCGTGCCACCGCCGCTTGGTTCGCAAGCGTATACAGGTATGAGTGTATGTGGTACACATCCACCTGCGTCTTCACCAGTGGTCTGAGGACGACGCACAACGGGTTGATGTTCCAGACAGTGACTGGTGCGTAGTACCTGTGTACTATGACCCCCTCCTCGACACATGTGCCCACCTTTTCAGGGTGCACCGTTGTTGTGAACACATGTGCCTCGTGAGACTTGGCCTGCTGTCTGGAGAGGTTGTAGACGTACCGTTCGGAACCCCCCATCTGTTCGCCCACAAAGGGGCACACATGTCCTATCCTCATTGACTTGGATCTCCACAGCAGTGCTGTCCATCTCAGTTCGGCGTATCCGTTTTTTCTGCTCCACACTTAAAGATTGTTTGCCCCTTTGCGCACGGCTGTGGTCGTCCTCCATCTCTACATCGTACGGCCAGTGGAGCTGTGGGTGATAGCAATCCGATGGCGTGCCGGGCGGGGACCGGAATCGGCACCCTCATATGTGTCCACGCCGTCCCCCCAAGTAGCGCACGGGGTCTGTATCTTGAGGTATTTGCGGGCTATGTTGATGATCCTGGTGGTCTGCGCTCTGACAGTCGTGACACTGTGGGTGCTCTACGCATGGCTCCTTGGACAGACGATATATCAGACCATGTACCATGAGAAGGCCGGTGTAGACTACTGGGCGACATGGACGCTTGAGAACAACATCTTCACTGCGTCCCTGTTGCTGGCAGCGGTCAGCATGGTCACACTCCCCCAGCGCTCGACCCTCCTGACGTTCTTCTCCACGATGAGTGGCGTCGGTCAGCGGCTCAAGGTGCTCTCCGTCCGCGAGGCCACCCTCTGGCGTTTCTTGGAGTTCCTTGCCCTCTTCGTTGCGTACGTGTCAGTTGGTGGCTATGCACTGACGGGTCAGAACGTGGCCTTCCTCATGATGCTCATGGAACACGGTGCCATATCACTCTCAAGCGAGCAGCTCAGTACACTGTTCTACCTCCCGTTCTCACCAGGCACTCCAGCCGGTGAGGTCGAGGCCCTCATCCCTGCCATGGAGGCCTACCAACTATACCTGGGCATCGTCGGGACGTTGCTGATGATGACCGCCGCCCGCCTGGCCCTCAGTGTGGTGACCGACTACATTACAGACCGCCCTGACCTCTACGTCATGGGCGTGAAACTACTGCTCATCGGTGCACTGGCCTCGGTGCTCGAGCTCCTGAGCGTCCCCATGTGGACCGTCAACGCAGGCACGTGGATGACCCTCGTGACACTCATTATAGTGTTCTTCTCGTGCCTGCTGGGCGCACTGATGCTGGGCCTTGTGCGCTTCCGTTCAGGTGGCCCACTCGCCCGCATAAGGGCCAAGATCGCGGCCCTCGAGGCCGACCTGGAGCGCCTCCATGGCGAGCTCGTCGTGTTGCGTAGTGAGTACGGGGCCGGTGCGGTCTCTTCCGCCGAGTATAACAGACGTGTGCGACTCCTGATGGAGGACAGGGAGAACATTGCGGACGAGCTCCGGCGCCTGAAAATCGAACGCCTCCTGCCAGTAGTGTCACGCAGGAGGTTCGTCGCTGTTGCCGCCGTGCTGGCGGTCCTCTGTGTGAGCGTCCCCGCGATACAGGCCATGTACTATGGGGTACAGATGGAGGGCGACAAGTACGTCGACTGGAAGTTCAACTATGAGACCCGCAAAGAGATTGCAGTCACGGACTGGGCGGCGGGCCTCTCTGACATGCAGTACAAGACGCTGGAAGACCTCACCTCCAATGCGACCCCGGAGAGCGAGGTGGAGTTCCTGACCAGTGTCCGCCAGTGGGACCAGACCGCCAGCTACCTGCGCATGAAGAACCAGATCGGCACCAACTGGATGACCCTCGCGGACTCGGACATAGTGTACCTCCACGACCATGAGTACTGGGTATCACCACTCACCTTTGACACCAGTGCCACCTCCACCAGCTTCATCAACCAGCACCTGATCTATACGCATACCGAGGGCCTCGTGGTACTCGACGCCTACAGTGGTGCGATTGTCGAGCACGACAGTCTCGTGGCGCTCCTGAACCGTACTGACGTGGTGAACGTCTACTACGGCGAGGGCCCGGGCTTTGGCGATGTTGTCTTTGTCAATGTGCCGGGCTTCGAAGAGGTCGGCAACACCTCTTTTGCTGGCGGGCCCGACTATGTGCTCAGGGGGTTCGAGTCTGCATTCTACGTGTTCAACATGGGCCCGGAAGCCTGGTCGTTCATAGGGCGTGACCTGGACATGCTTGTGGAGCGTGACGTCGTGTCACGTGTCAACAACATCCTGCTCCAGGGCCTCCGTGCCGACAGCGACCCGTACATAGTCGTGGGCCCGTCCGGTGAGGTCTACTATGCTGTGTCCGTCTTCATCGACTACCCACTCTCCACTGGGTACGCACACGAGGCCTACCTGCGGTTCCTCGGGGTCGTACTCGTCGACGTTGCGACCGGCGTGATGCACTTCTACAGGTCTCCCACACAGGACAGCCCGTTCTTCATAGACCGCGCATACAGCGAGTACTATGACTGGGAGGACGCACCGGCGTGGCTCCAGAAACAGATGAAGTGGCCAGAGGACCTCTTCGAACGCCAGCTCGAGGTCGCATACATCATGCATGTGACGGATGGCCTTGTGTGGCGCAGTGGCGTCGACTTCCACGAGAGCCCGGAGGGCTCGGACACACGCTACATCATAATGCGCGTCGGTGGTGTCCGGAGGTTCGTTGCCACCCACAACAGCGAGTTCCGCGACGCACCGGGACGTAACCTCGCAGGTATCTACATGGTCGGCTGCGGGGAACACGACTTCGGTCAGCTCACGTTCTTCAGTGCCGGCCAGCTGGGCTACTCCACCCTCCTGGGCCCGAATGCTGCTGTGCAGGCCTTCGAGACCGCCGAGGAGGTACGTACGCAGCTGCAGTTGTGGGGCTCCCACAGGTACGGGAACAGGCTCCTGTACCACCTCGGGGGCGACCTGTTCTTCGTCATCCCGGTCTTCCTCGAGGTGGAGACGTCTCAGAACCGTGTCATCCAGAAGCTCGGGGGTGTCGGCCTGGTCGATGCTCGCACTGGCGAACGGGTCACACTGGGCCGCAACGTGGTGGAGGCATACTACGACATGTTCGGTCTCCTCAACCAGACGGCCGTCGAGCCGGGCGCCGTTGGCTTCGAGAGTGCGGTCCTCAACCCAGTCACAGTGGGCTCAGGCAGTCCGAGCAGCATGGACCTCGTCATCCGGAACAATGACGATGTGTCACACCATGTGTATGTCGACATCTCCTTTGCCACCGGTAACTTCACGGTCAACTGGCACGGCCACAATGTCGCCCCAACGGTCTATCCACAGAACACGACGTTCTCGCTTGACATCGGCCCTGTGGGGCCGGGCGACATGTACGGGACATCACCGCTGGTAACACCGCACCTCCCACATGGCCTCGTCCTTGCACAGTACATCGTGGTCGTCACACTGCGGACGGAAGAAGGCGTTGTCGACCAGGTGCAACTACTGCTCACGGTGACACAGTCGTGAACGGGCCCGCCTCGCCTGCCCAGTGACCCGTCCTGCACATGCTTGGTACTCCCCAATACCCACCTGCCCGGTGCCGGACACGCAGGGGGCCGTGCTGTACTGTGCAGTGGCGTCGCTGGGTCCTCTACGGTTAGATTTATGAACAGACCCCCTCGCCGTTGGCCCCGTCACAGGCAAGGTCGTGACCGGGCAGGGATCACAACATGATATCGACACCATTCGGACTACTGCAGCTGGCACTCGTACTCCTCATGCTCGTCTTCTTTGCGCTCGCGGTGGAGTACAGGAGGCTCGTGTTCGGGGTGGTCTCGTTCGCCGTGGCAAACGGGCTCCTGAGCCTGCTGTTCTTCATCCTCGGGGCGCCCTACGTGGCCGTCTTCAACTTCAGTGTGTTCTCCGGAGCGGTGGCCATCCTTTTCCTCGCGGTGATAAACATGGAGCGGCCCGAGGAGGCAGTGCCCGGAGATGGTGGGAGTGAGGTGACAACATGAACTGGCACAAGGTCGCAGCTGCACTGCTGTCGCTGGTCATCCTCTTGTTGGTAGGGGTCTACCTTGTGGACTACACGCCCTTTGCTCTGGGCCAGCCACCCGGCACCACAACTGCAGCCGATGCGTGGCGCACCACTGCCGAGCTGCTGGCGGAGTGGTTGTGGTCCTACCGCGTCATTGATGTCCTCATACAGGTCACGCTCCTTCTCACTGCCGTCCTCGGTGCATCTGCGATGTTCCGTGTGATGCACCGTGACCGGGAGGAGGGATGAGAGATATGTTCGAGCTGCTTCATGTCTACCTCCTTGGGGCACTGGCCCTCTACCTCCTTGGGGTCTACACCCTTGCCAGCGCACGGAACATGATCCGTCTTGTCATGGGGATTGAAATCCTCGTGGCTGCTGCCAACCTGAACTTCCTTGCCCTGGGCGCGTTCCTCCATGACCCCTCTGTCATTGGGCCCATCGACCCCATGGTACAGGACTTCGTAATACTCTCAATCTGCGTGGGCGGTGCAGTCGCGGCCATCGCAATGAGCCTGATTGCTAACGCCTACAGACACTACGGGACACTCGATGTCCGCGAACTGAGGAGGCTGAGAGGCTGAGATGTTCGTCCCACTCGGACTTGCTGCATGGCTTGTCTTCGCAGTCCCGCTGACCGGCGCTGCCCTCACACCGGTCTTTGCAAAGGTTCACGAGTCCCTCCGTGATGCAATGGCTGTCCTGGTTGGCTTCGTCACGGCATTCATTGCACTCGACATGGTACCGGAGATGCTCGCTTCGCCCTCGTCGACAGACATCGTGCTCCTGAGATGGAACGTCGTCGCAGGTCATGTCATTGACTTTGGTGTCCTTGTCGACCCGCTGAGCGTCCTCCTTGCCACCATCGCCGGTGGCATCGGCTCTCTGATAGTCCTGTTCAGTGTCGGCTACATGACCGGGTACGACGAGGACGGGAACCTGGTCAAAGACCCCGCCCTCACACGGTACTATGGCTTCATGCAGCTCTTCATCGGTGGCATGATACTCCTCGTCATGGCCGACAACCTGCTCATGACATTCATTGGCTGGGAGGTCGTCGGTATGTGCAGCTACGCGCTCATTGGTTTCTGGCACAACAGGGCGCAGCCCAGCCCGGTGCCGGAGTATGCCACCGAGGGGGAGTACAATGCAGCCTGTGGCATGAAGGCGTTCATGGTCACAAGGGTCGGTGACATCGGCCTCCTCGCCGGTATCCTCCTCCTCTATTTCATCACTGGCACGTTCAACTACACCGAGATCCTCGAGACCGCCCCGACATGGGTTGGCGGCCTCACCTCACTGACCCTGGGTCTACTGCCCATTGCAGCACTCCTGGTCTTTGCTGGCCCCATTGGGAAGAGTGCACAGTTCCCACTCCACACATGGTTGCCGGAGGCAATGGCCGGGCCGACCACCGTCAGCGCACTGATCCACGCCGCAGCGATGGTCAAGGCCGGGGTCTACCTCGTGGCCCGTCTCGTGCCCATCTTCCTGGAGGTCTTCACAAGTGTGGCCAGCCTCATGGTCTTCTTCCAGACCGTGGCGTGGATTGGGGCCATCACAGCCTTCATGTCAGCCACCATGGCGCTCGTCCAGGACGAGATCAAGAAGGTGTTGGCGTACTCTACAATCTCACAGCTCGGCTACATGTTCATGGCGCTCGGCGCCACCGGGCTTGTCGCTGAGGGTGTCGCAGCCTACACTGCTGGCACATTCCACCTGCTCGCCCACGCCATATTCAAGGCCCTGCTGTTCCTTGCTGCAGGTTCCGTCCTCCATGCCGTGCAGAGCAAGTCCATGCGCGACATGGGGGGGCTGAGCCGTGAGATGCGGGTCACTGCTGCCACCTTCACTGTGGGCGCCCTATCCCTTGCAGGGGTGTTCCCGTTCATAGGTTTCTGGTCAAAGGAGCTCATATTCGAGGCCCTGTGGCATGGTGAGCAGTACCCCCTCTTTGCGGTGGCCTTCATAACCGCCATCCTCACAGCATTCTACACCTTCCGGATGGTCGGCATGACGTTCTTCGGTGAGAAGTCCCAGCACGTCAGGGATCTGGAGGCACACGGACACCATGTACACGAGGCGCCGCCGGTCATGACCGTACCACTGGTCCTCCTTGCCCTGGCCGCCACGGTCGGTGGGCTCTTCGAACTCGCGTTCTTCGGCTTCTTCTCCGGTGTCAGGACGGGCGAGGCCGTGCACTTCGACTGGTCTCACCTTGCCCCCTTCAGCCTCGGTGTGACGACACTCTTCACAGTGGTCGTCTGGGGTGTCGGTATAGTGCCGGCCTATCTCATCTACTTCAGGGGCGGCTATGACTTCAGTCGTCTGAAGACGGGCGCGCTCTACCGTTTCCTTGTCAACCGCTGGTACATCAACCGGGTCTACCACCGTGTGTTCGTTGACGGCTACCTGTGGCTGAGCCGGGCGTTACGTGACCGCCTTGAGGCCGGTCTGCTCGCCTCCGGCGAAGACGTTGCGAGGGGCATGGCGCGTGTGTCGCGGGGCTGGAGGCGCACAATGACCGGTGTGCTCAACACGAATGTGCTTGCTATGATGCTCGGCATAGTGGCCTTTCTGTGCATCGTCCTGTTCCTGTAGGAGGTATGAGTCGTGCAAGGACTACTTGATACACTCTTCTTCGAGTACCCGATGACAACTACCCTGGTGCTCCTCCTCCTGGGCGGCCTCGTGACGGTCGTGGCAGGACAGAGGTCAGCAGCTGCGGCGAAGGCTGTCGCGGCCCTGTCACTTGCTGCAGCCCTCACGGTCAACGTCCTGCTCCTGCTCAACGTGTACCTTGCTGGCCCTGTCAGTCACCGGTTCCCATGGCTCGGTCCTGAGGAGGCACCCATTGCCACTCTCGGCTTCCTGGGTGACGGCCTGAGCGTGCCGGTGGCCGTACTGGTCCTGGCACTTGGGCTGTTCTCCGTCATCTATTCCTTCGTATACATGCGGGGGCTCAACAACCATGGCCTGTACTACGGCCTGATGGTGTGGTTCGTCGCCGCCATGGTCGGCGTCCTGTATGCAACAGACCTCCTGCAGTTCTTTGTCTTCTACGAGGCGATGCTCGTCCCGGCCTTCGCGCTCGTCTATCTGTACGGTGTATCGGAGGACCCGGAGGTGCGCGCACGCAATGCGCTCCAGTTCTGGGTCTGGACGGCGCTCGGTGGCCTGATCTCTCTGTTCGCAGTGTTCATGCTCTACGGGGCACTTGGTACGCTGGACATTGCAACGCTCCAGTCAATGAGAGGGCTCCTCCAGGTCGACCTTGCCCGCCTCATCGGCCTCGTGTTCCTCCTCGGCTTCGGCATCAAGCTCGGTCTTGTGCCACTCCATGTCTGGGCACCAAGGGCCTACGGTGAGGCACCCATCCCTGTGCTGGTGCTGCTCAGCGGTGCCATGACCAAGACGGCGGCCTATGGTGTGATACGCATTGTCATCCCGCTCTTCGCAGATGTCATGCGCTCCCTCTCAACGGGCCTGATGGCAGTGTCCCTCATCACGATGTTCTATGGTGCGGCCCTTGCAATCGCCCAGCGCGACCTCAAGATGATGCTCGCATATTCCAGCATCAGCCAGCTCGGGTACCTCATGTTCGGCTACTCCACGATGACCCTCATCGGTGTGAGCGGTGCGGTCTTCCAGCTGGTCAACCACGGGATGCTCGCGAGCCTGATGTTCTTCTGCGCCGGCGCAGTCGAGATGCGGACTGGTACTATGGAGTTCTCCGGCCTCGGCGGACTGGGCCCAAAGATGCCCGGACTGGCCACTGCCTTTGTCATTGGCGGCCTTGCACTCTCAGGGACGCCACCCATGTCCGCATTTGCTGGTGAGTGGATGATCTTTGCCGGCGCTGCCGAACGTGCTGTCCTTGCCGGTGTCGGTCAGCCCTACTACCTTGCCCTCACCGTTCTCGGTGTGGTGGCCACCGGCCTGACTGCAGCCTACTACCTCTGGGCAATACGCCGGGTCTTCTACGGGCCTGTCCCGGAGGGCCTCGAGTCAGTGACCGATGCCCCAGTCACGGTCCTGGCAATCGTGTCGTTGATTGTGCTGCCGGTCGTGGTGCTCGGTATCTGGCCACGTCTGCTCTGGGTAGTGGTGGAACGTGTCCTCTCTACTTTCCCACTAGGAGGTTGATACAGGTGCAACTGTTGCAACTCTTTCCAGAGGGGCTCTACCCGGTGCTCCCCGTCCTGATACCTGTGGGCTCCGCGCTCCTGATTGCGGTGCTCGCCGTGCTGAGCCAGACAGTGCGCGGACGACAGGCACGTGGTGTGTCTGATGGCATTGCCGTCCTCGCTTTCGCAGCCACCCTCCTCTATGTCTACCAGCTGGGCGTGCGGGTGTGGGCGGGAGGTGTCCAGACCTTCGTGTGGTCCTCCGGCGGCACGACCTACCCCGGCCCGCTCGGCGTGGTGCTGGCTGCTGACGCCTTCTCTGTCTTCCTCATGGGCCTGTTCACGGTCATGGGCCTTGTGGTCTCCATCTACTCCATTGGCTACATGAGTCATGACACGGGGCTGCAACAGTACTACGCCCTGCTCCTCATAATGGTCGGCGCAATGAACGGGGTGGTAGTTGCCTGCGACCTCTTCACGCTGTTCATGTTCTACGAGACCATGGGGCTGTCGAGCTTCGTCCTCGTTGCTTTCCGGAGGGACTGGGAGGGCATCGAGGCCGCCATAAAGTACCTCATGATGTCTGCCGTCGGCTCCACCCTCGTGCTGTTCTCTGCCAGCTACCTCTACGGCCTCACCGGCACCCTGAACATCGGGGCCATGGCACAGGCTGTGCAGTCAGACCCTGACAACCCCCTCATCGGCGTGTTGATTGCACTGTTGACTGCTGGTTTCGGTGTAAAGGGCGCAGTCGTACCCTTCGCGGCCTGGCTGGCCGATGCACACCCGGCAGCACCCAGTGGCATCAGCGCGATGCTCTCGGGTGTTGTCATCAAGGTCGGTATCTACGGTATTGTCCGGGTCAACGTGACACTCTTCTCTGTGAGCGTGCCCTACTTCGACTGGCCGCTCCTCCTCGCCACATTCGCACTCGTCACGATGACCGCTGGCAACTTCTGGGCCCTCACACAGACCGACCTGAAACGGATGCTTGCCTACAGCTCGATCACACAGATCGGTTTCATCCTGTTCGCATTCGGCACCTTTACGGAGTTCGGCTACCAGACCGGCACGTTCTACATCCTGAGCCACGCCCTCACGAAGGGCCTGCTGTTCCTCTGCGCAGGAGCATTCCTGCACTCCGTCGGTACACGCGACCTCAATGAACTGGAGGGCATCGGGAAGAGAATGCCCTTCACAGGTGCTGTGTTCGTCCTCGGCGTGCTCTCCCTCATGGGAATGCCACCCCTCGCTGGCTTCTACGCCAAGGTGCTCATCCTGATGGCGGGTGTCAGCGCGGGCATCACACAGACGCCCCTGTACGTAGGGTTCACCCTCGTCGCCATCTTCAACGCACTCCTCGCCCTGGGCTACTACCTCAGGATGCTCCAGGTCGTGTGGCTCAGACCACCCAGTGACCGGGCGCAGGGTGCCCACCCGGCCAGCAGGTCAATGCAGCTGGCAATGCTCCTCATGGCCGCAGCCCTCCTCCTCATCGGCCTATACCCGGCCCCGGTGTACAGTATCGCCTCCGCCGCGGGTAGTGCGCTGTACAATGCAGGCAGCCTGGTCTCGGCAGTCCTCGGTGCACAGTCACCCTAGCTGCTGCAACTGTTGCGTAGTCCCTACGTCCGGCCCGGTGCCCCCTCCACCCCCTCCGGTGGTGCTGTCAGTGCACCCTCGACCGCAGCACCCTGTACGCGTTGTACAGGAACAGCAGCGGCCCCGCTGGTATCATCGCCAGGTACAGCAGGATGGCGACCACTTCTTGCGTCGCAGGTGCAACACGGGACACCACGACGAGCACAACAAAGAGCACGCCCAGTCCCACAAGGTCGCGCTTCCCGACGGTCTTGTCCTCTGTGGGGCCTGCTGCCGTCGCCTCTTGGTCTGACCCTCCAATGCGTATCAGTGCAATGACAGGCACATAGGACCCGCGGGCCAGTAGCAGTGTGAGAGGCCCTAGTATGCGTTCTGGGAGAACTGTCCAGAAACTCCACACGCAGAGGCACATCACGTAGGCTGCGGTGATGAGAAGGCCCCTGTTCCCCAGACGTAGCGAGCTGACATGACCGGGGCCCGTGTCACTACCGCGCGTATTCCAAAGCGATATATCGGACGCCACAGTCAGTAACAGGAGGCCACCCATGTACTACGTCTACATCATCGAGACCGAGGACGGCACCTACTACACTGGCCAGACCAACTGCCTCCTCCGCCGACTGCGTGAGCACCTCACGTCACCGTCACGTTCAGCAGCCTACTTCAGGCTCCACGCACCGCGGTTCCTCGTATATGTGGAGGAGTGCCCCACGCGTGCAGATGCGATGCGGCGCGAGCGTGAGATCAAGCGTGACAGGCGTCTGAAAATGAGGCTTGTACGTTCGCGTCGTGATGAGATCTCTGAGCTCCTTGCCCATGCCGCCCCTGGGCCCGACTAGTCTGTTTCTTCACCACTCCCCTGCCCTACTCTCTCCAACAGCCTGTATACCACACGTGAGAGCGGGTCTCCTTCCTCCTCGCAGTATGAAGCGAGTCTTGCGAGCCAGTGGAGGCAGGCCCTTCTGCACTCCCTGAAGGCCGTGGGGGCCCTCAGTGCGCTGCCAACGCTGTCAAGTTGCAGGAGCGTCTTCTCAAGCCACATCAGGTACCCACTGTCCTCACCGACTGCCGTGACACCACGCTTCGAGAAGTCACCGCGTCCCTCCAGGAAGTCACAGACGATGTCGTACGTAATCCACAGGTCCCGGATGTCGCTTGCAGTACCTATCTCAGGGACACGTTGCACAAGCTTGAACGGTAGTTCAGTCCCGGCCTCCAGCCCCCGGGCATATGTCGACAGGGTCTTGACGAGGCCGTATGCACACCGTACCTCCTTGACAAGCAGGTCGAGGAAGCCACACTGCACCCACGTCCTCGGGTCTGACAGGCGGTGTGAAGTGAAGTCGGGCACAGAACAGGGCTCCTCACCTATGCGTGCGGGTCGGAGCCAGACCTCGGACAGACAGAGGCGGGTCGGCCGCCCGTCCTCAACGAGCCCGCACCCACGGGAGAATGCCATCGCTACCGCCTCGTGCATGCGCTGTCGCAACATGAAGTCGACCGCCGTTGACGGGACTGGTGACAGGCGCCGTGAGTCCTCGAGGAAGACCATGTTGATGGCGTTCACAGGTGTCCTCACGGTCTGGTTCGCCCGCACCATCATGATGGCAAAGTCCGCGTCCGGGTCTGCACGTACTGCGGGGGTGACGTTGTCAAGGGTCTTTCGGGTGGGCCCGTCCAGGCGTGAAGCGTTGCCAGTGGGCTGGAATGCCTCCCGGGCCCAGACGACTTGGACCTTCTCGTGGCTGTCCTGTGGGAACGTTGTGAGGAACCTGACCCGGTTGTGGAGTATCTCCCATGCATAGTGGTAGTTCTGGTGGGTCATGGTTTCCAGTAGCACCTTCTCCCTGAACGGGTGGTGGAAGAAGACATACATCCTGCGGATGTCGGCCCCACTGACCTTGCTCGCATACCGTCCGACAAGGTCGCGCTCAATTATCCATGCACCGCCACCGGTCGCAATCCACCCGAGCGTCCCATATCCAGCAAGCTCAAGGGTCGGCATGGTGTCTGACAGTCGCTTCCCACGGAGCTGCGGCATGTCCACAGTCCTGTGTACTCCACCGGCCTTCTGGCCGTCCCCGTCGGTCACTGTGTTGTCTGCGGCCATGGTGCCATTGCCTGCGACGGCCTCTCCGGTCCACGCCTCGACCAGTGCGCAGACCCGCCGGCGCTGTGGTGTGTCAAGGCCAAGCAGACCGACGACCCCTGCAGTCGCAAGAGTGGCCCCCGGGTTGAGGGTGTCAAGGAGCGTGTCTGCCCTCCGTGTCTGTGGTAGCAGGTTGACCCGTAGCAGGCCACATGCCAGCTCCTCGTCCACCTCTTCAGGTGTGCAGCTCCTCAGTCTCCTCTCAACCGCCTGTGAGACCCGGTGGAGCGTGTGCTGCCTGCGCACATACCCTTCAAGGGCCAGTGCGATGTTGCTGCTGTCGACCAGCCTGATGCTGTTGCCGTCGAACTCGCCCTCAAAGATGTCCTCGAGGAGGAGCCGCTGGCGTCTCGTCATGGTGTCCGTAGACTGGAACTCTTCGAGGAACTCCAGTGTCCGGGGCTGCATGTGTCCCTCCGCATCAGGGACGTGATACCCTGTCACGACCAGTGCCATGACGGGCCGCCCTGTCACGTTGTCGTGGGGCCGCCTCATCATGGTCGCCGAGAACCCCGTCACCCCACTGAGCTCCAGTACCGGTGCGCTCCCAGCATGCGTGTTGACCACACCGTGGGCACCGTCCCAATGGACCGTCCACACCTCCTCTCCCCCAGTGTCAGTACTCCTGTCGACCACCTTGAGGTCATGGTCCTTCACTGCCAGTCGTATGAGGTTCCGGACAGCGCCCTCGTCGAACAGGGGCGGCACACCGTCTATAGTGCTGCACAGCACCCGGAGGAGTTCCCCAAACCTGTGCATGTTGCCGTTGGCATAGTCGTGCGCAGTGATCCCCCGTGCGAGCACCTTCACAATGTTGGTCGACCGCGGGTCGAGCCATGCAGCAGCCCTCTCCCGGAGCGACAGGTCTGCACACCTCTCCAGCTCGTGTGCGAGTATTTCGACCTCCGTGCCAGTGAGTGGTGGGTTCATATACTCCATCCCGGGCAGCGTGCTCACATCGACCTGCACCGAGGCCTCCAGCAGGGCAGCAGGTGCCCGCGTCGACTGGCGCACCAGGGTCTCCATCAGCTGCACGTAGTTCACGAGGAGGACGAGCTCCCAGACCGTCATCCCTGTGGCCTCCTCCAGCTTCACGACATGACCCGCAGAGCCTATGCCGAGGAGCGGCCGGATGCGTCCCGGGTCTGAGAGGAGCTGTGCCCGCAGCGCGTCCCTGTCATGCTGCCATGTCCACTCTATCAGTGCCCTCCCGACTACAACAATGATTGCCGTGCCGATGGCCATGAGGACCGGTATCGTCAGGTCGACCAGTGCTGGCCACTCGATGTCCGTGACGAACTGGTAGCCGAACAGCACTACAACCATGCGCTCCGCCTCAGTGGTGAGGCCGAGCATGACGAAGGTCGGGAATGAGAGCAGGGAAACGACCCCTGCGATGTTCCACTCTTGCAGGAACGCCTTGACCGTTTCTCGTAACTGTGCCCTGTACCGCATGTCAGCACCGCCTCATTGCAGGTCGTCTCCGAGCTCCAGCCGCTCGGCCAGGAGCCGCACGGCAAGGACGAAGTGGTCTGTTGCCAAGTACCCCTCCGCAGCAGGCGTGTACCCGCTCTCGGCCAGTCGGAGCAGGGCCTCCCTGTCGGTATCTATGAACACCGCCCGTCTGTGTTCCCGCCTGCTCACGACCACCTCCCGGGAGCCCACTCTTACTGGGGCCAGCACCACACATGTGGTGTCGTGGTTGTCGCCCCAGACCAGGCCCAGCACACGGAACGACCCCCTCTCAAAGTCGACCCCTTCAACAAGCGATGTCTCCTCTTGGATCTCCCGCGCGGCGGTCTCGACGGGCCTTTCAGGGACTATCTGCCAGCAGGTCGGGTCGTCCTCTGCTGCCACCACCACAGGGTCTATGAACCCCGCACCCACGGCATGGAGGCGGTCTGGCTGGTCGGGGCCACGTCGGATACCTGCCACGAGCCGTCCGTCCGTCGTAATGATGAGTGGTGTCACACTCAGCGGGTTCGGCCACTCTCCGGGCGTGCCCCGTGGCTCGGTGCGGAGGACAAAGTGCCACTTGTAGCTCGTCCGACTGACATCTATCACGAGCTCGTCACCTGAAGCCCTGATGCCCTCGTACCTCCACAGCCCGCCGTCATATACCTCTCCTGCTATCCCTGGCCACCGTCTTGCAACGAGTCTGCGCTCGTCATTGGACGGTGTCCAGCTGCTGCTCACCACCACCAGCCCGCAGTCCTCTACTCGCCAGTTGCCACTCACCAAGACCCTGCGCTCGTCAGACATCGATGACCTACGAGCACTCGTGGCTGCGGGTATTTAGTCTTAGCGAGTGTCAGCATGTCGGTCGTGTCTCGGCCCGGGGCATTGCCCGCCTGTACTGACGGACCACGTGTGCTCCTCCTATGCTTCGCTGCTGGTTGCTCAGGCCCGTCCCGTCCCGTCCCCAGTCCTGTGTGGCACCCCATTGTCGTGGCATTCCTGCCCGCTGCCTGGCACTCGAAGTGTTCTTATTCCGACCCGTGGTCGTGTCACCCTGTGTGTGCATGATGACCGACCTTGTGGTAGCAATAGACGTCGGTACCTCTGGCGTCCGCTCGATGGTCTCTGACACCGAGGGCCGTGTCGTGGCCCGGGGATACGAGGAGTTCAAGAGCGAGTACCCACACCCCTCGTGGGTCGAGCAGGACGCCGATGCGTGGTGGCGGACAGCCTGCAGCACCCTGAAGAGATGTCTGTCCTCCGAGGGCGTGTCCCCAGAACGGGTGGCTGCGGTCAGCGTTACGAACCAGCGAGAGACCATTGTCCCTGTCGAGGAGGACGGCAGCCCCCTCAGGAGAGCAATAGTGTGGCAGGACCGCCGGACGGTCGCAGAGTGTCAGTGGCTCCGGGAGCACGTCACGCCGGAGACCATCTACTCGGTCACTGGCCTCACAGTCGACCCGTACTTCTCCGCCCCCAAGCTCCTCTGGTTGAAGACCCATGAACCAGACGTGTTCAGGGCAGCACACAAGTTCCTCCTGGTGCATGACTTCGTTGTCCACAGGCTCTGCGGCGAGTATGTCACTGACTACTCGAATGCGAGCCGTACGATGCTCTTCGATATCGCGCGCGGCCAGTGGTCTGAGACGTTACTCGGACAGATGGGCATCACCCCCGAGCTGCTCCCGAGAGCGGTCCCCTCCGGTACGCAGGTCGGCGAGGTGGGCCCGGACGCAGCCCGCGAGACCGGCCTTGCGACTGGTACACCCGTCGTGGCTGGCGGCGGTGACCAGCAGTGTGCAGCCCTTGGTGTGGGTGTTGTCCGTCCCGGCTCGGTCAAGGCAACTACGGGCACTGGCACGTTCCTCCTGGCATTCTCACAGTCAGTGCGCCTCGACCCGGGACGACGCCTGTTGTGCAGCAGACACGTTGTACCCGACACCTTCGTGGTCGAGGCAAGCATGTTCACTACCGGGGCCGCCCTCCGCTGGTTCAGGGACAACCTCGCACCCAAGGAGTGCGAACAGGCCCGTCAGGAGGCCTCCGACCCGTACGACCTGCTGATGGAGCTGGCCGCCACAGCACCGCCCGGCGCTGGTGGTGTGCTCCATATCCCCCACTTTGTGGGTGCGGGTGCACCACACTGGAACCCACACGCCCGGGCCGTCTTCGCAGGCATTGCTCTGGGACACTCACGCGCCCATCTCCTCCGGGCCGTCCTCGAAGGTGTCGCAATGGAAATCCGTACCAATGTCGAGGTGATGCGTTCAATCGGCATACCCGTACGTGAGCTGCGGGTCACGGGTGGCGCGGCCCGGAGCCGCTTCTGGATGCAGGTCCAGAGCAACGTACTCGGAGTCCCCATCGTACGGACGGCCCTTGAAGAGGCAACGTCCCTGGGTGCTGCAGTCCTGGCGTGCATTGGTGCTGGCATCTTCCAGTCGGCAGTCGAGGCTGTTGACCGGATGGTGCGTCCTGCAGACACGCTGGCCCCAGACCCTGAGGAGAGGGACTTGTATGACACCCTCTTTGCCCGCTACTCGGCACTCTACAGGGCCCTCTCAGACATCGACTGGCCCACAGACTAGTCCGCGTACACGGCCAGCTTGTTCCCCTTGTTGAATACGAGGACTCTCACACCAGGGTCCTCTCGTATCCACTCGTCGACCACATCCTGAGGGTCGTCCACCTTCGTCAGGTGCACTGCCCCCACGGTCTCGCTGTCCAGTGCGGTGTACATCCTGACGGCCCTGAGCCGACGGAGGAGCTCTGCGAACTTGTAGGCCTTGTGCTCATAGAGGTGGTACTCCCCCTTTATTGAGCGTACCACGTCGTCGAGGGGTGCTGTGAGCCTCTGGTAGAAGTTCTCCAGTGCACTCGCAGGCGCGACACCGTCCCTACACTCGGCAAGGAAGAGCACCTCGCCACCATCTGCCACGGCGTTCTTTGTCAGTTCCAGTGCCCGCTGAGCATGGTACAGGCTCTTGTCCTGCGGGTAGCCACCCGGTGACACCACAGTACGTGTTGTCGGTGTGACCGTGAAACTGCTGGTCTCGTCGAGCACCTCGATACCGGCTGCTGTCACAGGTGCGACACGTCCGGCATCAGCCCATAGGAGCCTGTTCCCGCTTGAGATGACCGACAGCGTGAAGACATGTGCCCGCCCGGCAATGATCTCCATGGCCTCGCGCATGTCGTCAGCGAGTGGGTTGTCACGCCTTGTCGGGTCCGGGTGGTATGGATGACGCCCGAAGGTCGACCTGGGGTCAAGCGCCATTGCGTGGTTCGCCTCGATTGTGCGGAAAGCACAGATGCCAGGCAAGAAGTCCTTGAGCGCATTGGAGTACCCGGCAAAATAGTGTGCCTTCATGTCCGCGAGCACCACGTACACGTCATGGCCCATAGCGGCTGCGTTCACGACCACTGGTGTGCCGCGACTGGTGCTACCCAACTCGACCACATCCGGCGAACTGCAGTCGTGGACCATCACGCTGTACTTCTCAAGCCCTGCGTCAGAGGCGGCGCGGTGTGCCATCCTGACAATCTCGTGGTTACCCGGGTGGTCTACCTCGTGTGAGCCTGTCGTCACGATGAACTGGACATGGCTCGCATGACGCAGGTGCGGCACGACAGCGTCCAGCAGCGCCTGGTGTGGTTCTTCTCTCGTATGGTCTTCCACGAGGACGCAGACGCTCTTGCTCTTTACAATGTCGTTCAGGTGTGGGCCATGTGGGTTCTCGACGACGCGTTCGAGTACTGTCATCACATCCGACCTGAGGCCCTGTTGGCGGGGCTCCATCACCTGTGCCAGGTTTTCATCGGGGATGTCCAGTCTGACCTTCTTGTCACCATAGTCCAGCGATACCTGCAACTCGGGGTCCTCACATACGTGGTGCTGGGAGGTGCCATATGAGCCTTCAGCATCGTGCAGAGTCCCACCATCCATGCCCGGCTACCAAAGTTGAAATACGACTGCTGCCGGCCTGTACACGCCATGGTCGAGAGTGAGAGCAGTGATGCGGCCGGACTGGCCGGTGCGGGGCGCTGGCTCGCCATCGCTTCAGAGCTCCCCTGCGCGGTCATCGCATTCCTGTTCATTGGACAGGTGGTCGGGGAGTCGGTGTCCGGCCCCTCGGGTGCGGTGGCGGGTGGTATCCTCGGTGTCCTCCTTGGCCTCGTGTTCGGTACGTACAGCATATACATGAGCGCCCAGCGACTGGACATGGCCGAACGCATGAAGACGCCAAGAGAGTACATGCCCCCCATGGAGGAGATAACCCGGGAGTACGACTGGGGCGACTTTGACCCCGAAGACCGACGGGAGACCGGTCAGTGATACATACATACACACCGGCGGTCAATGTGGTCAGTCGATGAACTCAGAGTCGTCCTCGTTGAGCACCTCTAGCACGACCCTTGTTGCAGTACGCCCCACAGCCGCGATGATTATCTGCACTAGGAGGGCCACAAAGAACGCACCGACTGCAAAACTGAACACATGGAGCGCTATGGACTGCTGGGCCTCCGCAAGTGGGAACAGCCAGTTCTTGTATGTCAGGTAGAACACGTAGAGACCGGTTATGGCCATCAGTGCCACGAGCAGCCCATACGTGTAGACAACCGCTCTGACACGTGGTGTGTCCATGGGCACCTGCTGTATCCCGGGGCCGACCACCATGTTGCTGATCTTCCGCGAGAACCGGACGAACACCCCCATCGCGGCGAGGAAGACCATCAATGTGATTATACTGCCCACAAGGAGTAACAGCACCTGGATGTCCGGGCCAAGACCTGTGACCACATCCTTCAGCCCATACGCTGCGAGAGCGCCGACCATCACTATGACCGCCACGATCTCAATGACGAAAGTGACGGTCGCTGATGTCCTGAACAGGCTGCCAATATCGAACATGTCCCTGTCAGGTGGTGTTCCCTGCTCTCCGTCCATCAATACCACACCACAGTGTGTCTGGTGTCACCGTCCACTATTTTAATCCTTGTAGTGTCGTCGGTCAGGTCCCCGTGCTCACAAGGACTGGTGCCAACAGCCGATGGCACACTCCGGGTCGGGACGGGGCTGCTCGCAGGCTGCGTTGTCTGTTCGTCAACCTTATAACGCATGTGGGTGCGGGGGGTGTCGTTCAACCGCTGACAGGACAGGGGCTGACTGCACAATGGGCCTGCGGGCTGCAAGCGAGTATGGTTTCATAAATGCAAGGATTCGGGCCCTCAAGTCGCGACTCCTCACTGTGGCCGACTATGAGCGCCTACTGCAGTCCGCTGACTACGAGGACTTCTTCCGCAACCTTGAGGCCACATACTATGGCGAACTACTGAAGGAGGAAGCCCATGGCCTCACACTGTACCCGGAGGAACTCGCACTCCTGTTGGCACGGGACTTCGGCAAGACCGTGGAACGCCTCACCAAGACGCTGACGGGACGAGTCCGCAGGTTCACATCTGCATATCTGCAGGTCTTCCTTGCTGATGGGGTCAAGACGGTCATCCGTGGGGTCCATACTGGGGTTGACCGTGACGAGATACTCCGCTTCACGGTCCCGTTGTCGGATGAACAGTCCAACATGTTCAATGTGCTGGCCGACAACACATCCGTACAGGATGTCATCGAACAGCTGCCTTTCTGGGACCTGAGAGTCGCACTCTTGACGTACCTCCCTAGGTATGAGGAGCTCGGTTCAACAGCACCACTTGAGGTCGCCGTCGAGGAGTGGTACCTCAATGGTGTCCTCGATGCGCTCCGCGCATTTCCCACCACGGACTGGCGCAAAGTGCTCAGCGTGCTCGAAACGCGTGTGGACCTCCGCAATGTCCTCGTGGTCTTCCGTGCTCTGGTCATGGGCTGGAAGGCAAGTGCTATCGCAGCGTCCCTTGTCCGGTTCACCCCCCGGTCCAGAGCGCTCGTAGAGGCAATCAAAGGGAGCGTTTCATGGAGCGACCTTCTGGACCGCCTGCGAAAGACAAGATACCAGTACCTTGCAGGCCGCCTTGCTCGTATGTATGAGGAGTCAAAGAGCCTTGTCGACCTCGAACTGGCGGTGGAAGACTATATTGCAAAGCGCGTCCGTATGCAAATGGGCGCCTACCCGTTTCACCTGGGTGTCGTGCTTGCGTTCTTCTACCTCAAGTTCTACGAGGTCCGGAACATCAGGACAATCTCAGTCGGCATCGAGAGGGGCGAGTCTGCGGACAGTATCAGACGAATGATTACGATATGATAGACTCAAGGAGTGTTGTTGAGTATGGTACGTACTACAGACAGACGTTGTGTGTTGATGGTGTTCGTCGTCGGCGCGGCGGCCCTGCTCCTGACAACTGCTCTGGAGCGGCTTGTTGGTGCACCCGTCCCCGGGTTGTCATGGCTGACCGAGGCGGTGAGCACAGGTGACAGCATGGTGCTACTCACAGTGGGCACTGGCAGTGCCGTTTCACTGCTGCAGGCTGACGCCAATACTGGACTTGCCCTGCTCGGGATTGCAATCGGTGCGGGACTTGCTATCGGCCTTGCCGCAATCGGTGGCGGCCTTGGCATGGGCACCGCCTCAGCTGCGGCCCTTGGTGCCATCACAGAGAAGCCTGAGACATTTGGGAAGTCAATCCTATACGTGGTGTTCATAGAGGCAGTCGCAATCTATGGGTTTGTCATCGCGTATATGCTCCTCGGCTATATCCCGCAGCTCTTGGGCTAGCACCGGGTCGACCCAGTGCAGTGTGCCCTCGTACTGGCTCATGGCCAACAGGCCCGGCAGTAGAGTCAGTACTGGCCTAGAGCTGAGTACTATACCCTTGTGGCAGACCAGCTGGCCCGACATGTACTGTGGTGTGCGTGGGGACGCTACTGCATTCCTGTGCTGGGACAGAGCGAGCACACTAGTCGCTCCCACCGCCCGTTGCCTGTCGGGTAGCTACAGTCGGCACACTGCAGCCACACTTCCCACAGTCCACCATATTGTCCAGTCCTGTGGGCTGGATGTGGTTACCGGAGGCCGTCTGCACCGCTTGCTGCACATACAACAGGTCTGGCAGCACTAACTCGTCTGCATCATGTCTGTCAGGTCCAGGTGCATGATGTCCGCTGTGCATGTGCATCAGCCCGGGTGTCACCTGCGACTGGATAGCCCCCATGGTCATCACATAATCGGCGTACACACTGGTGCGGTCACCTTGCTCCTGTGCACAGCGTCACGCTCGCACCTTGTGGTCATGGGCCGATTGTGAGCCAGTCAGCCAGTCAGCCAGTCGATCTGTTCAGTGGAAGAGTAGTGTTGCGACCTGCCTCCAGATGAGGTCTTCCATCCGCTCGCGTCTTGCCTCCACCGTGTTGTCCACCCACCTCGTCCCATCACGGCTCCTGACCATCACCCCTGCTATTGACCTGGTCCTCTCGTCAGCAAGTGTTACACTGACTGTGCGGCCCAGTCTTTCCTGTACCGCCCTCTCAATCTCCTTCAGTGGGACCGGTAGGTCGTGTCCCCGTGGCAATACCAGTTCGACCTCGTCCTCTTCGAGTGCCTCCACGCCCTCCAAGACGAGCCGCATGAATATTGCACCGTACTCGTCACTATTGACAAGTGCTCTTATCTGCTCAATTGCGGCGCTCACTACCATGTCCATCAGTTCGGCCTTCACCTTCAGGAGCCGCTGTTTTGCCTGCAACCGTATGTTGGCCTCATGGTGGTGGAGCTCAGACCTGATCTCCTTCTCGGTCCTGCTGATGAGTTCTCTGGCCTTTTCGTCGGCCATCTTCCGGGCGACACCAAGACGGATTTCCCTCTCCTTCTCCGCCTCTGCAATGATGTTCTTCTTCTGTTCTTCGGCCCTAGCAAGGATCATCTGTACTACGTTCTCTACACCAGACAATCTGTTCACCCCTCTTGTGGGAGCAGGATATTTATGACAACGGCAACTGCCTCTTGTAGCCGTGCGTCGGCCGTCTCTCTCAGTCGACGTTCCTCCTCTTCAGCCTCTTTCAGCACCTGTTGTTCGAGCTCGGCCCGCCGCTTGTGTTCTATGTCCCACATCTGTTTGGCCTTGTCCTCAGCAGCTGCCAGAGTCTTCTCCGTAATACTGCGCGCCTCTTCCTCAGTGCGCTCCTTGATCTCATTCGCCGCTTCCTGGGCCTCTTGGACTGTCCTCCGTGCCTTCTCCTCGGCCTCGTGGATCTCGTCAATCTCTTCCACTGTTGTGCTCAGTGTTTTACACCTCCCTGATGGCCGTGGTGTTCCTGCAACTCGGGCACTGGCAGACAAGATAAAGGTATAGCTACGTGGCCGTTTGTTTCACTGATGGTTTTAAGATATTTCGCAACGTTTATCTGAAGTGGACAAGGCCTCTCGGCACGTTTCCGGCAGGCCCATGTTGCTGTGGCCTGGGGCCTGTACGTGACCGCCCGGTGTGAGAACCAATGAAACTGTCGATAAGTCCTGCCAAGATGGTTGTGGCACGTGTAGTCTCGCACCGCAGTCTGGAACGAGAGGTGCTCAGGGCCCTCGAAGACTTTGGCCATTTCCAGTTCATTGACGTACCACGTCAGGCCGGCATTGTCAAGGTCGAGCTGACTCGCGAGGAGAACACTGTCATATCAGCCATGGGCCGCGTAACACGTCTGCTCGACCTCCTCCGGCTGGAACCATCCGTACGCAGTGGGTCTCCACTCCGGGTCGAAGAGGGGTCGATCAAGGACATCCTCGACTTTGTTGCTGGAGTGATAAAGGCAATAGAGGCGGAGGTACTGGAGATTGACCGCAACATCACTGCCGCCCGGCAACAGCTGGAGCGCGAAAGGGGTGTGCATGACGTTGCAGAACGTCTTGTCCCCCTTGGTCTCAGTCCACAGCGTATTGGTACCACGGAGTTCACCTTTACCACCGCAGGCATACTCCCAACGGAGAGGGTTTCCCAGCTGGAGTGGAGCCTGAAGGAGCTCACTGACAACGCCTTTGCGTTCCGCTCTATTGCCCTTGAACGGGGCGTTTCTGTTGCGGCTGCCAGCGTCCCTGTCGAACACAAGCCTGCTGTGCTGCGGGTACTCTCGGCTATGGAGTTCGAGGAGTTCGAGGTACCCGAGGGCTACGGTGTGTCACCTGAAGAGATTGCCCGTTCAGCTGCTGCAAGGATGTCCGAGCTCCAGACCCAACTCGAATCTCTTGAGGCCCGCAGACGCCTCTTGGCTGAAGAGTGGGGGCCCCGTGTACTTGCTGCATGGGAAGCCCTGGACATCGAGAGTAGACGGATTGATGCAAAACGCTTCATAGTCTATACCGAGCAGTCGATGAAGGTCTGGGGCTGGATCCCTGCAGGCATGGAGGACAGACTGTCTGAGAGCGTGCGTCGCTGGACGGGCTCGGTATGTGACATAGCCTTTGAGGAGCCGGACTTTGCTGAGGTGGAGGCGCCGACCTACCTCGACAACCCGTCTGTCATGCGGCCCACAGAGAACGTTGTCAATGCCTTCGGTACACCATCTCTCCACGACATTGACCCGACCAAGATAATGTTCTTCAGCTTCCCCCTCATCTTCGGCCTCGTGTTCGCAGATGTCGGACAGGGCTTTCTGGTATTGCTTGTGGGACTCCTCGCATGGCGTGCGCGACGGCGTGGTGACGACTGGGGGGGCATCCTTGGCTATCTCCAGGCCGGCGCAGAAGGACTTGTGACACTGGGCCTGTTCTCGATGTTGGGTGGCTTCTTGTTCGGTAGTTTCTTTGGTGCAGAGACCGTGATCGAACCAATGTGGCCCGTGTTTGCACACACCCTTGAGAATGGCGAGCCAAACCCATGGCGCTCCATTCACATGCTCAAACTGTCCGTTGAGATTGGCATCATACAGATATCTCTCGGGATATTCCTCGACCTGTACAACAAGCTGAGGCACCATGATTACCGTGGTGCAGTTGCAGCCGCATCCTACCTGTGGCTCTACCTTGGCTTCGTGAACCTCCTCTTTGGTGTCGGCTACAGGAGCATAAGTGACTGGTTCAGCATGTCCCGAACAGTCAACCTCTGGCTGCCAATTGTGGGCATTGGCTATGGTGCTGGTGACAACGGTGTGTATCCACCCCTGCCCATCAGCGCGTTCGCCTTCGCAGTGGTGGCCCTGATAGTCCCGTTGATAGTCATGATGGTCAGCTCTTTTATGGGCGGCATTGATGGCTCTGTCCACTTCATGGAGAATGCCCTCGCAATAATCAGTCACACAGTCAGTTACGCACGGATCTTTGCGCTCAATGCTGTGCATGTCATCCTCAGCGCAGTGTTCATCACGAACCTGACGCCCCTGATTGATATCCCATTCCCCCCTGTCACACTGTTCGGGGTCGAGATAATTCCAGAGCACATTGTCGAACACGGCCATGTGGTGTCACCGCACCTGCCGTTCTCGGGGGCTTTTCTTGGTACCCTCACTGTCGGTACGCTTGAGGGCCTGCTCGCATTCATGCACACACTGAGGCTCCACTTTGTAGAGTGGTTCAGCAAGTTCTACCACGCTGGGGGGAAACCCTTCAGGCCCTTCACTGTCCGTCGGGTCCATACTGTCCCCCCTGCACCACCTCCACTGACCGAAACGGTTGCTGTCACGAGTCCACAACATGTGGCACCGGTGGCACCTACGGCATAGACATACCTCCCCGGCCTCTCACGGGCGACGGGACTGTAGCTACGGCAGCGCATGCTGCATGATATCAACCGAGGCTCCCACGGTACAGTGCAGTCAGCTCTGCCTCGCCCATTATTGTGGGCTCCTGGTCCCGGCCGAGCTTCTGGCGGTTGTCCCAGACACTGCGCGCCAACAGGTCCGTGGTCTTCGCCCTGCTGTCGACCCTCTGGGCCGCCTCCATGTCGCCTATCTGCTGGAACATCTGCGCGGCCACAGTATAGTTCCCTACGGCCTCCCTGAACTTCTCGTTCGCGTCGGAGTAGTACTTCTTGGCCTTGCCCACATCGCCACGCTTGTAGTGGATTTCGGCCATGAAGTCACTCCGGGCCCCCTCGAGCCGCAACAGGTCGCCCTTGAACCTCATCACCACACCGTGGAGGTGCTTTACCTGGGCGTCAATGTTGTTCTTCTTGCGCAGCTCTTCGTTCTCGACGCTGTTCAGTTCATTGGCTGCCGACTGCACCGCTGCGACGGCCTGTTTTATCCGCATGATACTGTCCTCGTGTGCACGCAGCACCCGTTCCATGGCCTCGTCGTCGAACTCCGTGAGGTCTTCCATCTGGCGGGCCGTGTTTATCCTCTCAATCCCCGCGCGGAGCGCCCACTGTTCGGCCTGCGCACCGAAGACCCGTCCCTCCGACACGTATGCTGTTGCCAGGGCGAGCCGTCCCATGTCTGTGAGCTGCTGGGCCGTGCTGTCCTCACCAATGACCTTGTAGTACGAGGCCGCCTCAGCTGCGTGGAGGTTCTCAAGCACCCGCGACATGATGAACTTGATGCCCTCGCCAAGCTCCGAGCTCTGCTGGTACTGGATCACGTACTTGACGTGGTTCAGCAGTGCCAGCGTCCTGTTCCTCAACAGCCCGATTTCCTCGTCCTCGGTCTCGATACTGAGCAGTATCCCGAGAGTGTCCAGCCCCTCCCTGATGGCCTTCAGCGCCTCCGCAGGGTCGCTGTTCATCAGTGTGGCAGCATTGTCAAGTGCCTTGTTGACGGTCTGTATCATCCCGGTCTTGCGGAGGTCTTTCGCAAACTCGATCTGGTCAATAATCCCACGGATGTCATCGCTCTTCTTCAGGAGCTCCTCCACAAACGTGAACGTCCTCAGGCTCTCCTTGATGGCACCGGTCAACTCACGGGTCTTTGAGAGCTTCTCGGCCTTCTTCATATAGTCGATAATCTCGTTGAGGGTCTCAAGGGCACCGTCCCTGTTGTTCACCCTGATGAGGTCCAGGAGCACCTGTACTGTCGCCTCCCCTTTGCAGAAGTACGACTGTGCCTTTTTCTGCTCCTTGTCGCTCCGGGCCTGTGCCGCATTGGTACGGAGGGTCACTTCTTCACTGAAACACTTCTCGGCCCTTGCGAAACCCGCTGACGCTGTGCCATACAGTTTAGCCGCGTCCTCAAGGTTGCCAGCCCGCATCTGCGCGTCCGCAATGTCGTTGTACGTCATGGCAAGATAGACCTCGCTCAGGCCAGCAGTGTTCTGTTTCCACGCACGGATTATTGCAATGCGGGCCTTGTCGGGCTCCTTACCCTTGTCAAGGTGCGGGAGTGCCTCGTTGTAGAGGTCTGTGGCCCTCTCAAAGATGAAAGCGCTCAGGATGTCGCGCCAGAGGAGCTCGTCAAATGGGTTGAACGCCTGCCTGAAGGTGCTCTCTCGCCCAATCAGTTCATTGAGGAACTCGTCGTAGAACTCGGCCTCCGCGCTCTTGTTTCGCCCAAGGATGGCCTCCAGTTCCTCGTTGTCCTCTCCTAGGGCGTCCTTCATCAGGCTGTAGGTCTGCATACCGAGTGCGACACGCCTGAGCTTCTGTGTCCCGTCCACCCGTGCCGGTATTGCGACAAAGGGCCTTTCCAGCATTGTGTACACCTCTGCGAGGTGCAACAGTGCGGCCTTCTCCTTCTCCGCATGTTCGTGTTCAATGAACGGCCCACTCACAGCCGCAGCCTGGTGCAGCCATGCCACTACCTTTGCCATCCACGTTTCCGCAAGAGCGGTCTGCAGCTGGGCCACGAGCTCCTTCATTGCGGCCTCGAGCTGTTCTCGTTCCTCGCCCTCAGTCTGCTGTATCCTCTCCCGCAGGTACGCGATGTCGAACTCCTCACCCATTAGTTGCTTCGTAAAGTTGGCCACTTCGTCGTATAACTCAGTGAACGCATCGTGCATCGCAATCCGCTTGGCCTCAAGGCCTTCTCTGTCATCGATGTCGTGCATTGCGAAGTCACGCACGGCGTCCTGTGCCTGGATGTTCAGTTCGTACAGTCTGCTCGTGAATACTGTTATGTCTTCGTCGTCTATTACATCGATGGCCGGCCCCCTCTTCGCCGGCCCTGTGCCACGCCTTTTCGACACTGGGTTCGACAATCGTGTGACCTCCGGGAAATCACTGCACTGAACAACTCTCCCCGGTGTACTTAAGACTACCTCAGAGGGGTCTCCTGCCGCCGCATCAGGGGCGGATGTCCATTGCCTCCCTGTGTACTGCCCTTTCGATACCCGTCCTGTACCTGTCCGGTACCGCGTAGTTCTCGGGTGCATGGGCATACCAGCGCGGGATGAACTCCTCCTCCATCTCTGACTCCACACGTCCCGCAAGCTCGCTGTCTAGCTCCACATGGCATGTCCAGAGCCGTCCTCCCACGCTCTTGATGGCCCTCCCCTCCCTTGCCACAACCTCTCCACCCTTGATTGTGAGGTACGTCCTGCTCAGGGCTCTCAGGACAAGGGTGGGGTTGTGGGCAAGGTCGACTTCCTCCGGTCGGAGGTCGTAGACCGCAACGTCGGCATCGGCACCAGGCCCAAGGTGCCCTTTCCACTTGCTGACCCCCAAGATCTTGGCCGGTGCCGCCCTGGTCGCAACTGCAACGTCATAGAGTGACCACTCCCTGTCAATGCTGGCAAGGGCGGTGCGACGACTGGTCTTCTCGTGCACGGCATCAAGCCATGCCTCTCTCTGTCTTCGGCTCATCAGCCACGAGATGACGAGTGGGTACTTCGTGAACGGGCCACCATTTGGGCTGTCTGTGGTGAGCACACACCGCCATATGTCATCGATTGACAGTGCGAACTCGAGAGGTGTGGCCCACTGCACGGAGTGTGTGAGCGACTTGGGGCTGAAGCGGAGTGGTACTACTCCCCCGCCCCCCGGCAGTTCGCTGTCCACTGGCAAGTTCGACCACTTCGTATGCACGGTCCTGAACAGCTCGGCCTCGAAGGGACCGTCGCCTGTGAGGGTGGTCACTGGCCCAAAGGTCACCTGTCCGAGGTCGACCGTGAAGTGTCGGTTCCTGTTCATGTAGCGTGCGAACACGGTGCCGCCAGAGGCGATGTCGCGCCACTCCGTACCCCCGCCCTCGACTGATGACAGGCACTCAAAGGACATGTGTGCAAGGTGGGCTGCGCTGCCACCACGTGTCCTGGTTGATATTCCCTTGAGCGCGTCCAGTGTGGCTATTGTCGTCTCAACGTTCCCCACACGGCCAAGGTTGATCGGGTGGACGTGGAGCGGGTGTGGGAGGTTCAGTTCGCCGACGGCCATGCACATGCTGCGGAGGATCTCGCGGGGCGTCACGTCCCAGTCGGGGACGGGCGAGTCCAGCCGGGTCACGTTCTCACCGTGGGCCCATGCGTACACGCCACCGGGGTTGACGACCTTCACGCCGAAGGTCCCCGCCACCCTGAGCGTCCATGCGATGTACCCTGCGAGTCCACTGATGTCACCCTGTTCCACATAGTGCATGGTGATGGTACTGTTCGAGAGCATGGCCAGGAGTGCGGAGTCAATGTTCGGTACGTCCCTGAACTCGTCCCAGCAGCCGAGCGCGCGCACCGGTGGCACTGCCGGCTCCACAACAGTGGTGTACCCCATCACGGAGTACCTGTACCCGATGGCGAAGGAGTTGGGGAGGGTGTGGCCAGTGCCGCTCCGGGTGGTGCCAGTCATTGCCTGTGTGTGTAGCCGCTGGTCTTCGGGACACATTGCCCGTGCGTGGACGAGCTTCGAGCCCATGATGTGGGAGTGGATGTCGACGCCTCCCGGCATGACGAGCCGCCCGCCCACATCGATGACCTCTGTCTGGCCAGCCTCTCGCTCGACGACCCGGCCATCACGTATGCATATGTCCACGTGCTCGCCAGCCACACCATTGACTGGGTCATATAGGCAGCAGTCCTTCAGTACCATTGAGCGTGTCATCGTCCCAACTCCTCGGCCACCTTCACATAGATCTCAGCCAGCACCTCCCGGTCAGGGAGGACATCCGGCGGTGGGTCTACTGCCTTCTTGAGATAGAGTGGTAGTCCGTCCATTCGCACTGCTATCCCGTCACACTCGACCCCTGCAACAGCAGCAGGGATGTTGACGCTGGCAACCAGTGAGGTCATGTTCTTCTTTGGGTCAATGTTGACCACCGGTATCCGGCCGAGGTGCCGGACGGCCTCGCGTGGGAAGTGCGCGGCCGGGTCAGCTGCAACATTTACCACTGCATCGCACTCCCTGTTCACCAGCATGTCTACTGCTGAGTACTCGCCGGGCTGGTACCTGGGATAGCCCCTCGCAAAGTCTACCGCAAAGGGGTACCCTGTCTGCCAGGTCGAGGTGTCGTTGGCACCAGTTACGTTGTAGTGCCCTCGCATGGGCAGCAGGCCCCATCTGGCATGGCTGTTCAGGTCCTGTACGAGCCGTATGGCCGCATCCACATTGTGGTGTCTGCCACCCGTCTGGGTCAGGCCAAGCCCAAAGAATATCACCCCGTACTGTGCAGACTGCATCCTCTCTGCAAGCTCCGAGAGCTCAGACATGGCAAGCCCACCGACACTACTGACATCCAAGGTATGGCCGTTCACGATGGCACGCAGGGCACTGAGCACCTCGAGGTCAGAGCCCGGCTGGACCCGGACGAACCTGTCCGCCACCCGTGCGGTCTCGCTCCTGCGGACATCCACTACCCACAACTCCCTGTCCCTGACGAATGCGCCCTCAGCCCTCACGAAGCGCTGGATGTGTCTTGGGTGGGCGGCCACGGGGTTGGCACCCCAGTAGATGACCAAGTCAGCACGGTTCCTCACCTCAGCCAGTGACACCACAGGTATCCCTGACTGCTGCACCGCAAGTATGGACGGCCCATGACATACGGACGACGTGTTGTCCACCACACCCCCGACAAGTTCCGCAAGCCGGTAGGCCTCCCTGTGTGCGTCGTTCTCCGTGGAGCTCAGGCCGTAGACCAGCAGTCGCCTGGCAGAGGACACGATCTCAGCAGCCCTGTCAATGGCCTCCGATAGGGGTACCTGGACATACTCGCCCCCGCGGAGCACCGTTGGGTGTCTGAGCCTGTCCCTGTCCCACTCAAGGAACCTCACCCGTCCAAGGGCACATGCATTCCTGACCGACACTATGCGCCCGTCCTGGACTCCCACCTCGATATCGTCGCAGAGACACCCACAGAAGGAGCATATCACACGTCCCACCTGACCTATGCCCCCTCCTCAAGCTGGGCCCGCAGGAGCTCCTCGGGTGTCGGTACTCCCTCACCTGGAGCAGGCAGGACCACTGCATCGATGCCCTTGAACTCAGGCATCCCCGTTGTCGCAGTGTGGCCCCCGGTCACAGCATTCGCGTATGGGCCGCAGGGCATGAACGCAATCCCCGGGTCAACACCCTCCCTGACCCTGCACCTGACAACAACGGAACCATGGATTGTTTCGACCCGTACTGGGCCGCCATCCGTCACTCCGAGCACTCGCAGTGTTGTCCGGTCGACCTCGCAGACCGCAACACTGTCCATATACTCCTGTTGGAGCTTGCCGGACTCTAGGGCCCGGCCCTGACGGACAGTCCTGCCAGTGACCAGCAGGAGCCTGACACCAACGCTCGTCATCCACTACACTTCCCGGACAGGGGTCACAGTGCGGTCGGGATGATATGGCTTTTGGTGCCCCTGTGTCCCACAGCCGGGTGTGATGACCGTGGGCCCCGGCCCTGCGGCCGCCTGTGACCAGTCGCATCCCGTAGTGGGCCAGCGTAGGTCATCTGGGCGAACGGCACTCGTGTGGAGTCCCGCCCCGCGCCACTGAAACCTTTATCAATCACATCATCAGGGTCGCCCCGGAGCCTCCAGCCTGATACTTGGATGCGATGGACATGCCGGTGAGCAAGAAGACATTGGTGGAACTGTATACCCGGACCCTGAAGATACGGCTCTTCGAAGAGAAGGTCTGGGAGCTCTTCGGGCAGAACCTGGTGCCCGGCACTCTGCACCTATACCTGGGGCAGGAGGCCGTGGCTGCGGGTGTGACCACGGCGCTGAAGGCCACGGACTGGGTCCAGAGCACTCACCGTGGTCATGGCCATGTCATTGCCAAGGGTGCGGACATGAACGCTGCAATGGCCGAGCTCCTCGGTAAGAAGACCGGGTCGTGCAAGGGGAAGGGTGGTTCAATGCACATCACACAGTTCGATGTCGGTGTGCTGGGTGCCACCGGGGTGGTCGCCTCCGGTCTGCCGATTGCAGTGGGCGCAGCCCTGTCCTGCAAGATGCGCGACACTGACAGTGTTGTTGCCTGCTTCTTTGGCGACGGGGCAAGCAACAATGGCACCTTTGGCGAGTCCCTCAACATGTCCGCAATCTGGAAGCTGCCGGTGATCTGGGTCGTGGAGAACAACCTCTATGCCATGGGCACACCAATCAAGCTCACCTGTCCGAGCGCCACCATTGCCCAGCGGGCAGATGGTTACTGTATCCCAAATATTGTGGTCGACGGCAGCAATGCCCTTGAGGTCTATGAGGCAGCGGCTGAGGCTGTGAAGCGGGCACGCAGCGGTGGTGGCCCCACACTCATCGAGTGTCAGACCTACCGTATGCGTGGCCACTCGCGTTTTGACCCTGCGAAGTACCGGCCAAAGGAAGAGGTCGAGTACTGGCTCGCAAAGGACGCGGTCGAGACGATAAAGAAGATTGCAGTCGAGCGCGGCGCCCTCACAGAGGCCAAGGCCGAGAAGATAGGCCCGCCTCTCCAGGCGCCGG
>JALVPN010000106.1 GCA_027031765.1 Promethearchaeota archaeon
CTGGAGGACCATCACAGCAGCGGGACTGTCCAGCCGAGATGGCACCTGTCGTGTGACTCTAGTCTGTGACGCTGCTCTGTGACTCTGTTGGGACCTGACAGGGCGGTCTCTCATCACTCGAGGCCGTGAGTGGCTGCTATTTCGACCCAGAACCGTTTGACAGCCCAAGGTACGGCCATGAACTCGTCCCTGAAGAGGTCGAAGTTGAGGCCCTGGACGAGCATCTCCTGAGAGGTGCCAATCATACCACGTCTTGGGTCATAGTCATAGCACACCTCAGCATACTTCCGGTTGAGTGACAGCAGGTCAATCAGCACGGCCTCGCGTCTGTCAGCCGGCACCTTCTCGAGCTCGTATACGTCGCAGTAGACCTGGACCCACTTGTCAGTGATCTCGACGTTGACCGTATACCTGAATGTGGCCTCGTCCTCCACAGTGGGGCTCGCTGGCCGTTCGTCCTTCCGCTCGGTGAAGCCAAGCTCGAACCTGTGAGCAACGCTGTTCCACGTATACTTCAGCCCCATCAGCTTGAAGTAGTCCTCAATCTGTTCTCTCACGTCCATCATCGTCACACTCCGACGCAGTAGCAGGGCCGCTGCTCCTTAAGGGTGTTCCGAGTGGAGCGGGGCGGGCCGCAGCGTCCAGACAGGCCCTCACACATCCGCTATGATGGACCAGACGTACCAGCAGTCCGGGGCGTCGTGGGACAGCCCGACAGCCATGCGACCAGCGGCGCACAGAATGACAGGCGGCCCCGGACAGGGTACACCAGTCGGACACTGCAACACAGCCATGAAACAGCGGGTGAGTGGGCATGTCCGCCTGCGCGGGGAATACTTTCGGCGACCCCTCCCTCGGGGCCGTGACTGTCCGTCTGGCAGTACGTATGGCATCGGGAAGGGCCAAAGGCCTCCGCGTGGGAATACGTACGGGCCCGCCCTCAGGGAGGTGGTATGTTGTCAACTGGTCAGGCGGCTGCTGTGCAGGCACAGCTCACAGACACATGGGCGGCGACCCAGCACACCGTGTTCACACCGCCGGGCATAGTTGTCGAGAAACAGCGTTCCCACATGCTGCTCGCCGGGGTACTCGCCTCCACCCGGCCGCTGGCACACCTCTCCCTGCACGACCACCCGGCGTCATGGCGCGGGCTCAGTATCCAGTCTGTGCTGTCCATGCGCCGCTGGCTGTACCGCATCGTTGCCCCAGTTGACGCAAGACATGCCGAGCCCAGCCATCTCGTCGAGGTACTCCGCACTCTCGCCCTGTCTGTCGCTCCCGTCGCACTCCGCGTGGAGGTAGAGTCTTTGCCCCCACGCGGCCTCTTCCGTGTCCCTGGCGGTCTGCCCGCGGGACCCGTCGTCCATGCAGCAGACATCGAGGTCCTGTCAGACCCGGAGGTCAGTAGTGTTGCCGGCAGGGTGACCGCAGAGGACATCCCTGCAACGGAGGGCGTCTGGAAGCTCATAGAGTACGACTACACGCTGGACCAGGTGGCACGGTTCATGGCGCTGGGCATGCTCGGGAGGACAGGTAGCAGGAGGCTGATGCACATGCGCGCTGCCTACCGCGCCTCCATCGACTGCTATGTAACCATGGCACACAGACACCTCGCACAGGCCCCCCAGACAGACCACTCCACAGTGCACGCAGGGGTGGTCTATGGCGACACGTTCATCGTTGTGACCATGCCGGGCCCCGTGGCCGTCGACTACTACCGGCTGCACTTGGAGGACGGACGCTGGGTACAGAGCGCCAGTCACGAGTCCACCAGGTCGGGTCCTGCTGACCCCCTCACTGTTGCCTATGCAGGGCAGGCCAGGTTCGCAGCATACCGCCACCTCGTCCGTGAAGGACTTGCTGGACGCACCGTGGTGCTCCATGTGGACAACGGGCACCATGGGGGTGTCCTTGGGCCCTGGCTCGCCCGCGCAGGAGTGATGGAAGCAGCAGGTACGTGCGTCCTCGAAGTGGACGACATCACAGGCGCTACCGACACGGTCGCAGCTATTGCCGGCATCCCACCCGCACTCATCCGGGGTGTCGTTGCTGCGTCGAGTCCAGTGAGGTAGCCACCGCTCCTCCAGCGGGCCTGATCCGGGACTGCAACATAGTCGGTCCCACTCGTGAGCCCAGGACTGAAGAGGCCCCGGCCGTGCACTGTCCTGCCGACCGCGTCCGTGGACAGTGAGAACACCAGCAGTGTCACACCGGGACTTTGGGACTGCAACCGCTATGCACCTTGGGCCATAGGTGACCCCCAGCACTGGTGCGTCAGGAGGACGTACCTTCCATGCCATCTGGGAGGCTGGCAGCGACCATGGTGCGCATACTGAGCGGGCCAGTGTGCCTTTGGACGACACAATGTCGTATGTCCGCAGTGTGCCGACCACATCAGCAGGCCCACCGCTACGCCTGTCCTCCGCGACCACTATGATGTCGGGCAACGAGTACCGGCCACATCGACAGCCCCACCACTAGCCTTATGTAGGAACCTGTCCACTGTCGAGCAATTACTAAGGAGTTATTCATATGCAAAGAACACCAGCGGTACTGCTGGTAGTGTTCCTGACACTTGGGATACTCTCAGTACCAGGCACGCCGGCAACAACATGGTCACACGCACCGCAGACGCACGCAGGCGTTGAGGGCGTGGAGACCAGTGCCACGTCAAGTCCGCTGCTCGGGCCCATCCGTGTCGCGGTCTATGACGAGCCCAATACAACAACACCAGCATACATCTCTGGCTTCAGCGGGAACAGCCGCAACAATGTCAGCGCTGTTGTAGACATCCTGGCCGGAGATGAGTACAACGTCACATTGCTTGACGTACACGACATCTACAACCGTGCACTCAGTGTCTCAATGTTCGATGTCCTCGTGCTCCCAGACAACCTGCCCCGGGAGAACATAACTGACCGGGTCATTGACTTCTGGCTCAGCGGGGGCGGTGTACTTGCACTTGACGGTTCCGCCCAGTTCTTCTGCCAGATGGGCGTCCTGCCACCAGAGAGTGCAGGTGCCAACGGGTACGGGGTGTACTGGAAGTTCATTACGTCGGATCTGGAGATAGGTGCACTGCACCCCATGACACACGGCTACAACGTAGGTGACACGTTCGATGTGACGTCGAACATGCTGAAATGGAACTGGACCGCCCTGCAGGAGACCAGCATAGCCGACGACGTTGTCAGGGTCGCGTGGGATGCGGGCAACCCGAACTGGGTGAGCGCACTTGCATTTGACCCCAGCGACCGTGGTGGCAAGATTGCCACGATTGCACACGACCTCCACAGCGACTACCTGCCAGGACTCGACTCCATGATCCGCAACACGGTGGACTGGCTGAGGCCGAGGCCAAAGGCACGGATTGCTTTCGACTACCTACACAACCCGTACTACGGGGTCGATGACTTCGACTCAGGGATGGCCCAGATAGCCGGGAGGTACGCAGACTACAGGGACCTGCTCGTGAGCCACAGGTTCACCTTCGACAAGCTCTACCCGTCACTCTACAGCAACATCACACCGGGGATACTGTCAAGGTATGACATGCTCATCATCCTCCTGCCCCGTGTGAATTTCACAAACGCTGAGGTGACAGTACTGCAAGAGTGGGTGGACAGCGGCGGGAGCCTGCTGCTACTTGGCGACTGATCCGCACCATTCTTGAAGGAGGACACCCAGTTGAACCGGGTCCTCGAGCCATTCGACATAGTCATCAACACCACAGCGACTGCCTCAGGCACTCTGGCGACGTCGAGGGCGGCCGACCACCCAGTACTGGAAGGATGTACCCAGTTCACCATCATGAGCGCTGCTGTTGTGAATTCAAGCGGCACATCCGTGCCACTATGGGAACACAACGGGCGCACAGTTGCGGCACTGCATGATACAGGTGCTGGCCGCGTGATGGCGATTGGTGATGTCAACGCCTTTGCTCAGGCGCTCTCCAGCACCGCCAATGAGCGGTTTGCAGTCAACAGTGCGAACTGGCTGACAGCAGCCGGCGCACGGATACTCGTGTACGCAGACACGAACGGTGCGGACCCGAACGCGGACCCGTACAGGGGCCCTGTAGCAGAGGCCCTCCAGGACCTTGGACTCCAGTACTACATGAGTACAACGTACTATGGCCTGAACCTGAGCCTGCACACGGGAAACTGGGACCTCGTGGTCATAGACGACATAATGTACAAGCTGGAAGACCCTCTTGCAACTGACCTCATCGACCACATGGATAGCGGTGGCAGACTGTTGTTCAGCACATGGACATTCCCCACCGACATGAGACCGCTGTGGGACTACATAGGCATCAATGCAACCGACTTCGTACATGGTGCGCCACTGACGAACTACATCTGGCAGGAGAACCACACCGCATTCAACGTCCCGAATGACTACGGTGCCGACAACATCACTTCAACACTCGACTTTGGCTTCTCGACATATGTCACGCAGCTTGAGGTCTTTGACAACGCAACGGCCCTCGCAGGGATGGAGGCCACACCGACAACTACCAATGCCACGATTGTCGAGGGAGCAGACGGGCATGCGATACTCAACTCCATGCTCCTGACGATATACGGCAACGACACCGACGCATCAGCGTTCAGGGACAGCTTTGAGATCTGGCAGAACGAGATCGTCTACATGCTCCGGCCAACACTGGACTCACCGCCTGATGTCGACTACGTCGAGGGTACGACAGGCCATCAGATCGTATGGACAGGGTCGAGTATGTACCCAGCATCGCTCCGGGTCACTAGGAACGGGACGACAGTCCTCGACCAAGGCTGGTCTGGCGGGACAGTAACAGTGGACATCGACGGCCTTGCACCGGGCACCTACGTGTACACTCTCACCCTGTACGATATGATGGGCGTATCGGAGAGCGACACGGTGCTCGTGACGGTCTTGCCCTCCACAACGACCACTACCGGCACGACCACCACTACCGGCACGACCACCACTACCGGCACGACCACCACTACCGGCACGACCACCACCACCGGCACCAATACGACAGGCACCACGGGTACCGGCTTCTTTGGACTGTCAACGAATACGCTGCTGATAATCATCGCAGCCGCGGCGGTCCTTGTCGTTATTGTGGTAGTCGTCAAGAAGAGACACTAGACGAGAACGGGGGCGGTTGCCCCCTCCCACTCTTTTTTTTGCCACAGCCCTTCAGCATGCACCTGGTCAGTGCCCACCCACCACCGTCACGCCGGCAGTGAGGACGCAACCACATGACGTGACAGTCGCACCTAGGTGGGAGAGGCCTCAATAGGACTAGCGACAGGCCCGGGGACTGTGTGATACTCCACAGTGCAGTCCAGTCCTGCTCGCCCCACTGCTACACGCACATAGTGGTCGTACGACGGAGTGCCTCGAGGGTCACAGGGGGGCCTGCCAAAGACAGGGACACACAGGGAGCTGACCGGCCAGAGGACGCAGACACCCGACGTGAGGGGGCAGTGAGGGCGGTCTCCGGTCGGCAGGTCACTCCAGTTGCATGTCCCGGAGCACCTGTTGGAGCAGGCCCAAGTCATTCACGTGGTCAGCGAGGGCACCACTCTCTGGGAGTGAGAGGCCATCGGCCAGGGTGGGTGCGTCCGAACGGTAGAAGAGGCCCACAGGGATCCTGTCACCGCCCGCAGTGGCCAGACGGAGTGCGGCGGAGTGGTCGGATGGGTCGTGCCCGTCCTCTCCTATGTCGAAGATGTGTCCGTTGTAGAAGCTCCATGTCAGGACGCGGTTCCACGTGACGCACGGTTGCAGGATGTCGACCACGGCGAAGCCCCTGTGCGTGATAGCGTCCTGCATGAGCCGGACGAGGGAAGCCTGGTGACCCGCAAACCCACGGGCAACATAGGTGGCACCGGATATCAGGGCGAGGGCCACCGGGTTGACGGGTTCCATGGGTGCGCCAGGTGGCGGGGGTGACGTACCGGAGACGTAACCACGTGGAGCAGTGGGCGAGAACTGGCCCTTTGTGAGGCCGTTCACCCCATTGTTGTGGATGAAGACCGCAATGTCGACGTTCCTGCGCGCAGCATGGACGAAGTGTCCGAGGCCCTCACCAAGACAGTCACCGTCCCCCGTGTGTACGATGACCTTCAGGTCGGGACGGGCCATCTTGATGCCCGTGGCCACAGGTATGGGGCGCCCGTGGAGCGTGTGGAAGGAGTTCAGGTTGATGTAGTGCGGCACCTTGCCGGAGCAGCCAATCCCTGATACGAGGACATACTTGTGTTGCGGCGTGTCCATGCCCACCAGGGCCTTCCTGAGCGCAGCAAGGATGCCAAAGTTACCACACCCCTTGCACCATGTGACTGGCTGGGGCGGACTGAGGTCGCTCTGTGTAATCATGCTATACCAGCCCCCTGTAGTCTGTCGACCACCCACCTTGCGGTCATTGGCCGTCCGTCATACTTGTTGAGGTGGTGGTCACACATGAGCCCGGTCTCCATCGACACCAGTGCGGCGAACTGCGAGGTCGCGTTCTGTTCGATGCTCACCGATACGCTGGCCCCCGATAGCACCTCTCGTAGGAGTGCCGTCCGCAGAGGGTACAGGTCTGTGAAGTGGAGCTGGCAGACACTCTGGCCACCGGCCCGCAGCAGGTCAACGGCCTCGCGTACAGCGCCCCATGTCGAGCCCCACGACACAAGCACCATGTCCGCGTCCTCACTACCGTAGAGCTCCGGCGGACGCAGGGCATCCCTGATGGCCGGCACCTTCTTGAGGAACTTCTCCGCCATGGCGTCCCTGATGGCCGGGTCTTCAGTGATGTGGCCGTCTTCAAGGTGGGTGTTGCCGGACGCCACGACCACACGGCCGGGCTCCCCAGGGAACGCCCGCGGCGAGACCCCATCGTCCGTGAGCCTGTAGCGCAGGTACGGCGTGTCGTCGTCCCCCGCCAGCACTCCCCGGTCGACCCGGACGGTGCTGACATCGATGAGCGGCAGCGCCATTGAGGAGTCTGCAAGGAACTGGTCACCGAGGATGACCACGGGCACCTGGAAGCGATCGGCAAGGTTGAAGGCACGCACGGCAGTGTCGAAGGCGTCACGGATGCTCCTGGGTGCGAGCACCACCCTCGGGAACTCACCCTGACTGGCAAAGACCGAGAACAGCAGGTCCGACTGTTCCGTCCGGGTGGGCAGTCCAGTGCTCGGGCCCGGTCGCTGTGCGTTGTATATCACGACCGGGGTCTCCGTCATCCCGGCAAGGCCCAGCGCCTCCACCATGAGCGAGAAGCCGCCACCCGAGGTGGTCACCATCGTCCGCGCGCCGGCATACGATGCACCAATGGCCATGCAGAGCGCCGCAATCTCGTCCTCTGTCTGGAGCGTCCCGATACGGAACTCGTGGGCACGTGCCACGACCTCCTGGAACGCCGAGGTGGAAGGGCTCATCGGATATGCGGACACCCACTTCACGTTGGCCGCAATGGCACCGAGTGCGAGGGCCTGGTTCCCCGTGAGGACGAGGCGGTCGGTGCTCGGCCCACAGCGGACAGTGCTCAGGTCGTGCCTGCACTCACCTGAGAAGCGCTCCTGCGTGACCTCGTACATCCTCTTCGCTACGAGGACGTTCTTCTCGACCACCTCCTCGCCCTTCCGGGCAAAGACATGGCCCAGGACCTCCTCCGCAAGGTCGACCGGGAACCGCACCACGGACAACAGCGCACCCAGGGCCGCCGCATTCGTCATCCGCACAGACCCACCGACCTCCTTCGCAGTCCTCGACAGCGGCGCCGGGAAATGACACGGCTCGAGGTCGTCAAAGGCAATGGTGTCATCAAAGATGATAACACCGCCGTCTACAAGACGGGGGCGCGGGCCCACCACGGCATCATGCGTCAGGGCAACAATCACGTCCATGTGGTCAACAGGCGCATGCACGGGCACATCCGACACCCGCACCTGCGTGAAGTTGTAGCCACCACGGATCCGCGACTCGAAGTCCTTCACAGTGAACGTGTAGAAGCCTGTCCTCACAAAGACCTGCGTCAGCATGTCACCAATCGTGTCAATGCCCTGACCGGCCATTCCACCAATGTTGAACGAGATGTCCATCTGTCCAGCAGCCACCTCAACGCCCATCTTAGAGGACTACCAACACCCTACAGGACTTCTTTCTTTCGGTATGAAACCATTGCGCGCCACGCGCACCCAACGCTGCCCTTGCGGGAACGCACACATATGGTGACCACGGAAACCGGCTGACACTCACGACGAGTGGTGGACGGCTGGACTCTGAGCTGGGCATCCCGCAGCACCAAGGAGGGCCATGACGACCCTCATCTCTCAGACCAGTGTCATGAGCCACGCGCCGATGAGCGCACCCATTCAATGGTCTTCCGCAGTCCCTCAGTGATGTCGGTCTTCGGCCTGTAGCCGAGGTGTTCGCGTGCCTTCGTTATGTCTGCAACACTGTGACGGACATCACCCGTGCGCGGTGGGAGGAAGACCTTCTCCGAGCTCGAGCCCGTCAGACCCAGGATTGTGTCGGCCAGCTCAATGACCGATGTGCGCGTGCCCGTACCTACGTTGTATACCTCACCCTTGGCACGGGGACTGGTCGCAGCCAGTAAGTTGCACTCGACAACGTCCTCAACGAATGTGAAGTCACGGGTCTGGAGGCCGTCCCCTTCTATGGGGATTTCGGCACCCTTCAAGGCCCTGTCAATAAAGACCGAGATCACACTGGCAAGGTGGCCCATCGTGTCAACTGGTGCACCGGGTGAAGAGGAAACGTTGATGAAAAAAGAATGGCCGAATCAAGATGAATCTGTACAGAAAACGCTGGGCGGTCTGGTAGATTGGTCGATGCATGTTCGGAATCACAGTGGAACCGGGAACTATGTCACCTAGTCCCCATCATGAAGCCCTCCCGCTACCGAGGAAACCGAAACCCCAAGAATGCACAATAGGATTCAACTGCTTCGAAACATGGCGTGGATTTCTCAGACTGTAGAAGTCACGCAAGAAACATATTGAACGTAGAATGAATCACAAGAGAATGACTGGTAGTGATTCAGAGGAGCCTCTGAAGCGCTTCGGCTCGGGCTGTATACACGGTATGAGCTGCACATGCACCGAATGAACATTCCTTGACAAACAGCTATACGTATTCTTTCAGTTATATGCACCAACCCAAGTCCAAAGACTACTTCTAGTTGTCAGATGACACATGTTGGACAATGACGACTCTCGGAGGTGAGGGCTTGGCGGGCAGATATCGAACGCATGTCTCAAGAATCACGAATATGGAGTCTGATGTCACAAAGAACCTTGAGTTCATCAACTGGACGAAACACGTAGGGAAGCTTCGGCAGTATTCATCAAGCAGAATCTCATGTTTCCATACCATGAGCCCGGCATTACAACAAACCCGAGTGTTCTTGGGACTCTAGTGAATGTGTTGAAGAACCCTTGTGCCAGATGATAGTGGGAGAATCTGATGAGGGGAGTCACTCGTTCACCCCCAGTCAATCGTTCGAAGGCCTCTGCACGCATGAGATTTGCAGCGGGATGAATGCAGAGTTTGTCAACCTTCAAGGACTCCAATTGGTGTCTGTTGAAGACACGGCAGACGGCAGGAGAGTCAAGGTTGAGTTGCCCAAATTCCTCCTAGAGGATATCAATTGCTTCATCTCAGTTCCCGTGCTCAAGATGCACGCAATGACTACTGTAACCAATAGTATCAAGAACCTCTGGGGATGCTATCCGGATACAATGGGATGCCTACATCACAAGAACGTGAGCCACAGGCCTGCCCTGTTGACGTGGGCATTTGACCCCAGGATTGTGCCAGTAGACGGGACGCTTGCCTTAAACGGATATGGCCCAACGTACGGGGTTCCACGAAGAACAAATCTCATCAGTGCATCTAGCAGTCCGGTTGCTGCCGACTCGCTGACATCTTCAATCATGGAGATATCAGCTAGTTAAATTCAACATACCATGGTCTGCCAAAAGAAGGGATTGGGTACCGCGAATCCAGGAAGGATAGTGATGAACGGTGATTGGCAGGAGTTCAGAATGCAATTTCATCTCAAGAAGACGTTGTTGAGCAGGATGTCATGGTTTCCTTTCAACAATGAGGTTCTGTCAATAGTTGTTATGGATTCGTCGGCCTCTAGTCTACGGAATAGGCAGACTACTAAGAACACCAAAGGAGAAGGAGATTGCAAGCGAGGTAAGGAGGTTCCAGCACGTGATTGCACAGCGAGCTCGTGAACAAGCCATCGCTGCGCAAGAGAACTATGCATGATCATTCATTCGCTCAAGCAACAACCAAGTGTAGGCTCACGCTCCCTTTGCCCGTCCGCATACAATACTGTTCACCATAATGACGATGGGATTCAAAGGCCAAGGGTGCTGTGCATTGCGCATAGATAATAGAAACGCGAAGGTTGTCTTCTTACATGAATCCATGCCCGTCTTGACGACATGTGTTGAGTGGATGCATTGGGGACTGAACGAACGATATTCACAGCGTTTTCGTGCCCAGTCCAAAGCATCTGAGTGTGGAATGCGAGTTCGTTCTGTCTGGAGTTCATGTGTCCTTTCCAAGAAGGTGGTGCTCATCAAATCAACCAGCAAGGAAGACCTGAAGCCGCCAACAAGCACTAGTCATCGCAGACCGTTGAGCCACAGTTGGTTCGAAACAACCCACAGTCCCTAGGAACCTCACGATGGGATTGTCCGAGTCAGAACCCTGTAGTATTCTCGCGGTACCACTGAATTGTCTTCTTCAGCCCCTCGACTATTTCCGTTCTTGGCTTGTAGCCGAAGTGGGTGTATGCTTTCCTGATGTCTGCCAAGCTGTGTCGTACGTCGCCCTTCCTTGGAGGTTTGTATACTTTTGTAGACGTTGACCTGGTGAGCGCAAGAATGTGGTCTGCAAGCTCTACAATCGATATCCTTGCTCCTCCGCCCACATTGTAGACCTCGCCCTTGGTCTTGGGTGTGGTAGACGCCAGAATGTTGCAGTCCACTATGTCATCAACGTATGTGAAATCGCGAGTTTGCAGACCATCACCCTCGATGGGGATTGGGGCTGCGTTGAGCGCATTCTCGATGAACACTGAGATTACGCCTGCATATGGGCCGCGTCTTTGTCTTGGGCCGTACACATTGAAGTACCGCAGTACCGTGCAGTCCATACCGTAGGTCCTGACAAACGCAAGAGCAAGCTTCTCTTGGGTCAGCTTTGATACCGCATACGGAGAGATGGGGTTCTCACGCATGTCCTCAGACTTGGGAAGCGTCGGTGTATCCCCATACACAGATGAAGATGATGCGACAACAATCTTGCTTACATCCTTGCGACGGCATTCGTCCAGAAGAACGGCCGTCCCTTGTACGTTCGTTTCGAGTGTGGGAATGGGCTCTCTCACTGATGCACTCACGCTTACTCGGGCGGCTTCGTGAAAGACAGTGGTCACGTCACGGAGTGCCTCACGTACATCATCGGGGTTGCGTACGTCGCCAATAATTGTCCTGAGCCTGCTACTATGCCTCCACGACTTGATGTTAGATGGAGATCCATTGCTCAAATTGTCGAGCACAGTAACACGAGCTCCCGCTTCCATACACCTGTCGACGAGATGGGATCCTATGAAGCCCATGCCACCGGTCACCAGTACACTATCTAGTTTGACGCTGTCCATCTTTCCGCATCCTCTCGTTCAGCAACAATTCATACGCAAACAGGAGTGTGAACCAGACCAAAGGCCAGCGCATTTTAACCTACCTGATGACTGAACACATGTGGTGCACATCTGCGCTCTAGACATTATGAACGAGCGGTACAGTCATGGGAAACGTTTTTCTCGGCCATGAACGGCAGAAGTCCTAGATGACTCTGCTGAGACATGTACAATGAGAATTCTACAAGTAGTATCGTATTTTCCTCCAGCTGAGGCATTCGGAGGGCCTCCAAAGTCGGCATACCTTCTTTCGAGGGAGCTTGCGCGAAGAGGACACGAAGTTGTGGTCTATACGACCAACGCGCTCAACCTTCAGAGTCGAATGAAAGGAAGCCGAGTGTTGGAGTTTGACAACCTCCGGATTCACTACTTTTCCATCATTGGGCGACCTGTAAGCATGGTTTTCTTGACTCCGGGAATGTGGTTTCGGGCACTGAGAGAAACAAGTTCCTTTGACGTTGCCCATCTTCACGAATTCAGGACATTCCAGAATATCGTCATGCACTACCATTTGAGAAGAGGTCACGTACCATACTGTTTGCAGGCAAGGGGTTCTCTCCGGCGACTGGTTTCGAAACATCAGCTCAAGCGTTTGTACGACCGTCTTTTTGGTTCGAAGCTCATCACAGATGCTGCAAAGTTATTGGCACTTTCGAAGGAGGAAGTCAGTGACTATCGGGCGCTCGGCGGCACTCCGCAACAGATTGAGGTCTTGCCAAATGCGGTGGATCTCGCTGAGTTCAAGAACCTTCCCGCTAGGGGCAAGTTCCGAGAGAGAGAGGGCATTGGGAAAGATACGACTGTTCTCCTGTACATTGGTAGGCTCCACTGGATAAAGGGACTGGATATATTGGTTCGAGCATTCCACAAGGCCCGGAGCAGCAGGAAGGACATCACGCTGGTTGTGGTTGGACCAGATGACGGACAGAGGAGCAAGCTACAGGCACTTGCGCAGAGGCTCAGCCTGGGCAAGAGCATAAGATTCACAGGAGCACTGTTTGGTGAACGGAAGGTTGAAGCCCTTGTCGACTCTGATATATTCGTCTTGCCATCACGCCATGAGGCGTTTCCCAACGTCTTGCTGGAGGCATATGCTTGCTCGAAGCCAGTGATTGCCACAGAAGTGGGCGAGGTTCCATCAATAGTTGTAGACCAGAAAACAGGACTTGTGGTTCCACCCGAGAATTCCACGGCCTTGAGTCGTGCAATTCTCAAGCTCGTGAACGACAACAGATTCGCGCAATCCCTCGGACGAAGCGGCCAAGCGCTGGTCACCCGGAGGTACGCTGTGGATGCTGTCACCGATAGACTCGAAAGAATCTATGAGAGCGTCGTTGCCTGATGTTGCATAGGTAGGATTGACTGGCATGGAACTTGAGGAGTGAGCATTCGCCAGCCATCATGGTCAGCGGCAGGGCCCAACATTGGAACATTATCATAGACTCGCAGCTGACCTCGCATTGCTACTGCAACCCATACAACTGTGACAATTGGGAGAGAGACGTGGACTGGATTCTGAATGACGCACAGCACAGGCTACTATGGGAATTCCTCGATTTGTTATGACACAATTCGTTGCACAGAAAGAGAATGCAGTCAGCGCATACGCAGTTTCGTTCATCGTGTTTTTCTTCGGGCGGACGCCCACAATGCTTGCACAGGCAAGTATGGTGAG
>JALVPN010000107.1 GCA_027031765.1 Promethearchaeota archaeon
CGGCAGGACGGGGGGAAAAATGGGGGTGCGGCGGCCGGACGGTGCACCGGACAGGAGGACATGGGGTGCAGTGGTGACAGCCCTGACGACAGGTCGTGGCGCCGGGGCCGCACTCAGACCCACTCGTCCATGTCTGGCGTCTTGACCTCCAGGTCACCTACAGAGAAGTCGAGGTGCTCACGCTCGCAGAAGTTGAGAATCCTGTACATGAGCTTGCTGTCCATCTCGTAGACGAGTTCACCGGTGGCGGCCGAGCAGCTGACCATGATCTCGTTGTCCTTCTCGGAGACTATCTCGACACTGAACTCGTTGCCGAGGACCTCCTTGCCGAGATTGAGCACGGCACTGCGTATCTCGGCTGCACCAAGGTGGAGCTGGTGTCCAAAACGTGGTCTGAAACGGTATATCCGCCTGCTATACACCTCGCTCATGCAGGTGTCACTCCCGTCTAACCTGTGGTGGCGCACACGTTTGTGACAGTGTCCTTGACACCGTCAATCTTCCTGAGCTCGTCCACGACGAAGGAGCTGAGTGCCTCGGGGGTCTTGAACACGCCCTTTATCAGCAGGTCATATGCGCCGTAGATGATGTATGCCTCCTCAACGGGCTCCATTGACTTGACAGCCTCGAGCACCGAGCGGGACTTGGCCGACTCGACCTTTGCCATGATGAACGCTGTAATCACGGTGGTCACTCACACACGCACTGACGGGAGTGCAGACACACGTACTGCATAAAACTCTAGCGCCGCGTACCATCTACCCACCCGGCCGCACCCACACCACCTCACACCCCAGGCATGGGGCCTGCTGGTCACGACCACGTTGACACGAGGGCCGCCATATATGATCCGGGGACTGCGGCCCCTATGCAGGCCCCAGCGGGGAGCGGTATTACGCTGGGCCGAGGGAAACGGCATGCTGGCCGGGGTGGGCCAGCCCCAACGGTCCGGGGCGGTGCCGCCCCAATCAGGAATCTTAATAGGGCGTCTCTAAGCCCTGCCAAGCAGCCCAGAGGAGGCCAAAAGGCAGTGACGGCCACTACTCAGAGAGCAGCGTCGCGGACAAAGGCTAAGGAGCGGGCGCGCTTCGAGCCACGGATTGTCGCCTTCTGTTGCAACTGGTGCTCATATGCGGGGGCCGACCTTGCGGGTACCAGCCGGATGCAGATGCCCCCGAACATCAGGATCATCCGGGTCAACTGCACCGGCCGTATTGACCCGAGCTTCATCCTTGACGCTCTGTACGAGGGTGCGGACGGCGTACTGGTCTCAGGCTGTCATCCGGGGGACTGTCACTACACGAGTGGAAACCTCCGGATGCGTTCCCGGTACGTCCTCCTGAAGAGACTGCTCGAACAGGCCGGGATAGAGCCCGAAAGGGTGCACCTGCAGTGGGCGAGCGCAGCCGAGGGTGATGTGTTTGCCCAAGGGGTGACGGACATGGTCGAGCGGATACGCCGGCTGGGCCCGAACCCGGTGAGGAGGCGGAGATGAGATGACCAAGAGGGCCGCTTTTGCACAGCTGTCATCGTGCTGGGGCTGCGACCAGTCCCTGGTCGACCTACACTTGAAACTGCTGGATGTCCTGCCGGAGCTTGAGATAGTGTACTGGCCCGCAGTCGTCGACTACAAGCTGAAGGACCTTGAGAACCTCCCAGACCGTTCCATCCACTTCGGGTTCGTGGAGGGCAGCTGTCGGACGCGGGAGGACGAACACCTCCTTAGGACAATGCGTGCAAAGAGCAAGGTGCTTGTCGCATGGGGCTCGTGCTCATGCTACGGTGGTGTACAGGGCCTGGCCAACCAGTGGACACTGAAAGAACTGCTGGAACGCAAGTTCCTCAAGGCAGAGACCATCACTGATGGCAGGATTCCGGACGAGAACGTGCCCGGTTTCAAAGAGGACATACGGCCGAACCCGGACGTCGTGCCCTTCGACGTACTGCTCCCCGGGTGTCCGCCCACCAGCGACAACACAGCGGAGGCACTGTCGGCCCTCCTTGCAGGACAGCCCTTCGACCTCCCGGAGAAGACCGTGTGCGACCAGTGCCCAAAGGTGCGGGAGGAGAAGCATATCAAGGTCGTCCACAGGACGCACGAGGGGAAGGTCGACCCGGAACGCTGCCTCCTCGACCAGGGGTACCTGTGCCTCGGGTTTGCGACCATCGGGATGTGCGGTGCCCAGTGCCCCAGCGTGAACACACCGTGCAAGGGGTGCTTCGGGCCTCCACCGGGGATAAAGGACCACGGGGCCAAGATCATCTCGGCACTCGGGGCCATCGCAGAGATGTCGCCAGAAGAGCTCAAGGAGGCGTTCCCTGACCCGCTGGGCTCGTTCTATTTCACGGACTATGCAGCATCGTACCTGTCACGACTGGTCGGGCACACCAAGGAGGAGGAACAATGACGGACGAGAGAGTGATAAGGGTCGAGCCGGTCACACGGCTTGAGGGGCACGGCGAGCTCACAATAAGACTCGGCACAGACGGCAAGGTCAGGGCTGTCCAGTTCAACGTCAGCTCGACACGCTTCTTTGAGAAGTTCCTTGAGGGTAGGTATGCGGAGGAGGCGCCACGGATAGCCCCACGGATATGTGGCATATGTCCGGAGCCACACCACCTCGCGTCCGTGAAGGCGGTCGAGGCCGCATGGGGTGTGCACCCACCAGCACCAGCAGTCAAGCTCAGGCGCCTGTTGATAAACGCCAAGCAGTATAGCAGCCACGCCCTCCACTTCTTCGCACTCGCAGCACCCGACTTCCTTGCCGGCCCACTGGGCGAGCCTGCCAAACGCAACGTGGTCGCAATAATCAAGGCGCTACCAGACGTCGGGAAGATGGCGTTGCAGGTGATGCAGTTCGGACAGGAGCTGGCTGCCGCGGTGGGTGGAAAGGCCATCCACCCTGTGACAGCAGTGCCAGGCGGGATGATGAACCCGTTCTCCGAAGAGAAGAGGGACGAGTTCCTCAAGAGGGCAGAGCAGGCAATGGAGTGGACGGAGAGGACCCTCGACCTGGCAAAGAAGGTCGTCGAGGACTACTGGGACGTGGTCACCAAGTTCGCCGTCGTGCCCACGTACTACCTTGGGATGCACAACAAGGGCGCACTGGAGATCTACGACGGTAAGCTGCGGGTGATGAGCCCGGAGGGCGAGGTCGTGGAGGACTTCAACCCGAAGGACTACCGCAAGTACTATGGTGAGTATGTCCCTGACCACTCGTACGCCACCCACATATACTACCGGCCGGTGGGCTACCCGGAAGGCATCTGGCGCGCGAACAGCCTTGCACGCATCAACGTTGCTGACAGGATGGCAACACCCAGGGCACAGGAGGCACTGGAGGAGATGCGCGAGAGGCTCGGGAGGCCCATACATGCCACCTTCGCGTACCACTGGGCACGGGTCATCGAGCTGGTGCAGGCGCTGGAAGAGATCACAGTCCTCCTGGAAGACCCTGACATTGTGAGCACGGATGTGAAGCTGTCGGACGTCGAGCCCAGACGGGGTGAGGGTGTGGGCTGTGTCGAGGCCCCACGGGGCACACTCGTACACAACTACTGGACTGACGAGCGTGGCATCATAACAAAGGCGAACCTTGTCGTTGCCACGAACAACAACATTGCCGGCATTGAGAAGAGCCTCCTCCAAGCTGCAAGGCAGGTGTTCGAGGAGCACGCACACGAGTCGTTCTCGCTCCCAAGACCGATGATACCATAGTCGGTACTACCGGTAGCCCACTGCGGGAGCACCCGTGTGTACAGGCACCCACCAGCGTGACCTGCACTCAGTACTGTCAGTTGTTTGTACGTGGCGGCGTCACCGCCCCCGGCCCTGGACACCACTGGTGGGTACCACTTGTTCACTCGATGAAGAGGGACACCCTGCCGGGGAGTGCCGACTTGGCCTTTCCCTGTGGGTCGTATTCCGGGTCCTCAGAGTCGTGGACAACGACTTCCAGCCCCAGTTCACGGCTCATGTACGGTATGGACGCCCTGAGCGTGGCCATCTCGTCGGCCGCTGACGCAGAGTGCACCCACAGGCCGTTCTCCTTTGCAATCCGGTCGACAATGGCCTTGACCCTCTTCCCGTACTTGCGGAACTCCTTGTTGGCCATGAGGTGCTTCATGATCACGCCGACGTTTATCTGCAGGCCCGCCTCCTCGATGCTGTTCATGGCCCTGAACATCCACTCGGGCGCCACGTAGATGTGCACCATCTGTGGTGTCTTGCCCTTCAACAGGCTGAGGATTTCCCGGACATCCCGGATTGTCGACTCGACCACTTCGTGGGCGGCCTCAACGGACGGGTCGACAAGCGCGTCGTCAGGACGTGGCCATGGGGCCAGTGACACGTAGCCCTCACGTCCCATGTGTTCCCACAGCTCCTCACAGATGTGGGGCATCATGGGGGCTGCCAGCCTGACCCACCTGTCACAGGCGTATGCCATTGCTGCAGGGAGTTCCTCGACCGGCACATCAGGGCGTTTCAGGTAGTGGTTGACCACACGCAGCATCTCTGTGGTGACGGTGAGTGCGTAGTCCCGCAGTCTGAACGAGTCGAGGCTCTCGGTACTCACACGTACCAGTGTGTTGACCTTTGACAGGAACCACCGGGTGACGGGTGATAGGGACGACGCATCACTGACCTCAGGTGCGGCGCCGGTGCCGTGTTCCCGTACGATCTCCGCAAACTGTCGCAGGCGGCTCCGCACTGTTGGCACGTCCTTCTCGCGCCAGTCCATGAGGGATGCCGGCTCGGCCGCAGAGACCGCATATGTGCGGTAGACATCAGCGCCGTACTTCTTTGGTATCTCGACCAGTGGTATCACGTTCCCCTTGCTCTTCGACATCTTTGCGCCCTCCATGTTCACGTGCTCGTTGAGGCTGATGCACTTCAGCCAGTGCTCCTCGGGAAAGATTGCGACGTGGTGGAATATTGCGAAACTGAGGTGGTTGGTGATGTGAGAGGGCGCAGTGTGGCGCTGGTCATTGGGGTACCAGTACAGGAACTCCTGACGCATCCTCTCCAGCAGCTCAACAGGGACCCCCGTTTCCTCGGCCACCTCCTCCACCTTGCCGGTGCCCAGGAACACGTAGTCGAAGAAGGAGAGCGTCAGCTGTTCGGGCTTGAGGCCGTTGCTGGTGATGTGGTGTGAGATTGTATAGTACGCCATGTAGATTGTAGAGTCGGACAGTGACTCTATGATCCACTCCTCATCAAAGGGCAGTGGTGTCCCAATACCGCGCTTGCGGGCGCAGGGCCGCTGTGCCAGCCAGTCGAACGTGGCCTCGAACAGGTTCCTGAACACGGACGGGACAATGCACATGGAGTCCAGCGCCTTCCTTGCGGTCTCCTTCCAGCCGGGGCTGGTGTAGTCGAGGAACCACTGGCCAGCAAAGACACCCACCTGGACATCAGTGCCACACTTGCAGACCACTGGCCGCTGGTCGGGCTCGTAGAACACATCGGCACGGTTGACTGAACGCAGCCACTTGACGACCTCGTCCTTCACGTCCCGGATGTACCTGCCGGCGAACTGGCCACAGTTGTCCTTCATGACGCCCTCGTAGAACTCGGCCTTGTAGATCTCCTGGGTGGCGTCCTCAAGGGCCTCGGTGTCTACCTGTGACCGGATGCCGCGCTTCTCCACGGCGTCCTTGCCGGGGAACTCGCTGTACCCCTTGATGTCAATCATGCTTATCATCTGGATACCACGCACCTCCTCGGGGTCGATGCCGTACTCCTTGAGCGGGGCCGGGTCGTCCCAGAGGTCGCGCAGGGCAATGTAGTCGAAAGGCGCGTGGCCTGGAACAGAGTACACGACACCGGTGGCATTGTCCGGGTCGACGAACTCTGCTGGCAGGACAAGCAGCTCGATGCTCTCATCGTGGACCGCGTGGAACCGTTTCCCCACCACCTCTGAGCCGGGGAACGTCTCCAGCACCTCCACGTCCTTGGCCTGGAGCCTCAGCTTCTCTGCTGCCGACTTGGACACCAGCCACTTCTCGCCGTTGACGCGTGCCCAGACGTACTCGGCAGTCGGGTGGATCCACATGTTGGTGATCCCGAACACGGTCTCAGGACGCAGGGTGGCCGGGACAATGAAGCCGTCCTCAAAGGGGAACTTGATGGCGGTGAACTCCTTGACCTTGGCGTTGGCACCTTCCAGCAGGTCGTCCTCTCCAACAGGGTTGCCACAGTTGGGGCAGTACAGCAGTGGATAGTCGCCCTGCTTGATGTACCCCTTGTCCATGAACTTGTGGTACTGCCAGCGGATGAACTGGCTGTACGTGGCATCGCCCGTAGTGAACTTGCGCCGCCAGTCAATGCCGTAGCCCAGTGCCTTGAAGTCCGCAGAGATGGCGTCCGCGAAGAACTTGGCGGTCACCCACGGGTCGGTGAACTTGGCCAGCTGGGCCTCCACCTCCTCCTCGGTCTCAAGGTACAGGCGGAGGTCACGCTTGTACTGTTCGATTGCCTCAGGATCACCAGCCTTTATGCGCTCGACCATGCCGAATATGGGTGTCCCGGTCATGTGCGACGCCATCGGGAAGAGCACGTTGTAACCGCACATCCTCTTGTAGCGTGCAATCAGGTCACCGACCGTGTACGTCCGGCCATGGCCGATGTGAAGTGCTCCATTCGTGTACGGGTAGGGTACGGTCAGGAAGAACTTGGGCCGTGAGGGGTCCGGGTCGGCCTCGAATATACGGTCACGGGCCCAGCGTTCCTGCCACTTCTTCTCAATCTCAGCGAACTCACTCATTGTGGACAACCTCGAAAAGTACAGACCACGGGCGAGCCGGTGGTGGCGGCATGGCTATAAAGCAAACGCGTGTGCCACAGTCCCGTTCAGTGTCCGAGAACGCAATCCATCCTGGCTCACTCCGTAGACTGCTGCACTCAAACCGACTTAATAGCGCTGTGGTCAAACACCGTTGTCCTCAAGGTGTGTCACCGGACAACTGAGGGCAGGGGTCCGGGGCAGGACATGCCGTGAGAGGTGCTATGGGGTTGCGCGCCTCACTGCAGGTGGAGCGGAGCGGCCCGTCTGTTGTCGGGGGCGATGACCGGTCACAGGGGCGTCCCAGGTGGCACGCTGATGTGATACACCAGTTCATAACCACATGCGAGAAAGGAGGGGCACCGCCTGCGAGAGGACGATGGGATGCCAACACCAGCGGTTGATGCGGTGGACATAGACCCGAAGACTGGCACCACACTCGGATTCTACACTTTTGGCCATGACAGACCAGCTGTGTTCATAGTTGCAGCCATGAACGGTCATGCATCGACCTGTGTCTATACCGCATACCTTGTCATGAAACACCTCCGGGAAACTGAGAGGCTCATCGGCTCTGTTACTGTCGTCCCTGTCGCAAACCCTCTGGCCTTCCGCCTCGGGACCCACGTATCACCCTTGGACTCGCAAGACCTTGACACCACGTTCCCCGGTGACGAGAGGGGGAGTGTAACACAAAGGACGGCATGGGAGATCTGGCGGAGGGCCACGCAGGCGGACTACGTCCTCCACCTTGTCACCAAGACCAGTGCGTGTGTCAGTCACGCCTCCGGCCTCCACAGGGAATACATCCATGTCAGGAACCTCGCATCACAGGTGGCCCTGCCAGTGGTCACACAGGGTCATGGACGCAGGGGTGCACTCGTCACAGAAGCTGCACACGAGGGCATCCCCGCATTGCAGATAGTGATGCGGGGTGGGGCGAGAGATGTGGACTCTCAGGCAGCGGTCGAGGTCAGGGAGGCGGTGCTGAACCTCATGAGGGCGTTGAGTGTGTTGCCCGGCCAAGCGATGGAGGTCTCAAGTGTGTTCACCCGGACATCCCAAGTGGTCAACGTCGACACCGAAGGGTTCTACGTACCTGTGGCCCGTCCGGGGGAGCATGTCACAGCCGGAGAAGTGATTGGGCGGGTCGAGGACAGGGGTGAGGTCATGTCACCGGAGACCGGCGTGTTGGTGTCTACCAGCCACATGCGCTATGTCTTTGAGGGGGACGAGGTCGCACGGGTCGCACCACCCATAGTCACGAGGGAGCCATATGTAACAGCCGACAGCACACCCGCGAGGCCAAGGAGGAAGTGGTGAGCGGTGTGTGACGACCAGTGTGCCTGCGGGCGGCTCATGTCGGTCAACGTGGGTGACCGACGACTGCAGGAGAAGGACGGCCTGCTGCTGGTCGGGAGCTGCATGCTCTCCAAGTACCCGGAGATTGTCAGGGAGTACGGACAGAGGGATGGGGGACAGGCTGTGCTCCACATCTGTCTTGAGGAGAGCCACGTCAACCAGGCGGGCTTCAAGATAGCATCGATTGTGCGGTACTCGAAGATGCGCCGGCTCACGGCGCTCACTGTGGACGGCAGCCCCCACTGTGTGCAGCTCCACTTTGTATTGGAGGACATACGACGACACTTCACCCCCGAGGTGGAGACCGCACACTTTGTTGTTGAGCGCGGACATGTGCATGAGATATCGGCACGGGCAGTGAAGACTGCACGGCACCTCCATAGAGTGGAGGCACTGCTCGGGGACTCGGGCAGGGCGTGACGGCCACCTACAAACACGTCCAGGCCCGCATCAGGGTGTGACTGCCAACAGCAGGACCGTTGCAGTTGCCGTTGTCGTTGCCCGCCGACTGGTACAAGTATTCATGGATGCTTAGACTTATATAGCCATAAATGTGGGCTTCGAGCGGCACTTCTCCCAGGTGCAGTTCTAGACAGTGACTGGTCGGGTCATTCCGGCGGCCAAATACCGAGCAGTAGTAGTAAGATGGGTGAATTGACATGGCAAGACCAATGCGGGCAATTGATGACAGACGACACGGCCTAGGCGTATGTGCCATATGTGGTGGCAGTGACTTCTACGAGGATTTCACCCGTGGGGAGCGGGTCTGCACGAGCTGTGGCTGTGTGGTCTCCGAGCGGATTGTAGACACAGGACCGGAGTGGAGGGCATTCACAGCGGAGGAACGCGATGCCAGGGCCCGCACCGGGGCACCGTTCACGCTGACGATGGCGGACAAGGGGCTGGCCACCACAATCGGCTGGAGCGACAGGGATGCGAACGGCCGCTCCATTGCCGCGAGCAGTCGGGCTGCCATCTACAGGATGCGGAAGTGGCAGATAAGGACGCTAGTGCACAGCTCCCAGCACCGGAACCTGAGCATTGCCATGAGCGAGATGGACCGTCTCTCATCACAGCTGGGTGTGCCGCGGGAGACCAAGGAGACCGCCGCTCTCATCTACAGGAAGGCCCTGAACAAGCGCCTCGTGCGTGGCCGGAGCATTGAGGGGATGGTCGCAGCTGCAATATACCTGTCGTGCAGGATCCACAAGATACCGCGTCAGCTCGACGAGATAGTCACGGAGGCCCGGGTGAACCGCAAGGAGCTTGGCCAGTGTGTGCGCCTGATACTGAGGAATGTCAACATCAAGGTGCCAATACCCTCTGCGAACGACCTCATGCCGCGGATCTCTGCCGAGCTCAGGCTCGACGGGAAGACCGTACAGACGGCGATGCGCATCATTGAGGAGGCGCGTGCAAAGGGGATTACCGCAGGGAAGGACCCCGGTGGCCTTGCAGCAGCTGCCCTGTACATTGCTGGGATAATCGAGAACGACAGACGCACCCAGCGCGAGATTGCCGAGGCGTCAAACGTGACGGAGGTCACCGTACGGAACAGGTACAAGGACCTCGCTTACAGTCTACAGATAACAATACGACCATAGCCGTTAGATGCAGTCCACCACTTTCTGGCCCCATCCGGGGCCACCACCTTCTTCTTGCTGTTCGTACAGAACTGTGATGGTCATACCATGGAACAGATACTTGTCGTGCTGTGTGGTATCCCTGCATCAGGAAAGAGCACCCTTGCCAGGGAGCTGGCAAGCCGCATGCGGGCCGAGCGCCAGACATGCATTGTGGACACAGACCGCTGGCGTGCAGAGGTGTACGGTGGATCGTTCAGCCCGGAGAAGGAGCGGCTCGTACGGGGGCTCTCCCTCAGGGAGGTACGCGAGTGCCTCCGGCGGGGATGGGACGCGGTCCATGACGACACGAACTACTATGCAAGTATGCGGCACGACCTGCGTCAGGTCGCCTTGGAGGAGGGGTGCCGGTTCGGCGTCGTGCATGTGGCAACACCGCTGTCAGTGGCCCTCGGGTGGAACCGCACACGGCCCAACATGGTGCCAGAGCATGTCATCAGGAAGATTGCCGAGAGGCTCGACGTACCGGGACAGAAGTATGCATGGGACCGTCCGGTGGCGACCGTAGACCTTGCAGTGACAGGTGTTGAAGAGGCAGCAGGGCGAGTACTGCGGGCACTGAGACAGCTTGCGCGTGGACGGGAGCGACGAGTGACACACGGTACGCACGCAGAGGAGCTTGACCGTACGACGAGAGGCGTTGTCCGACAGTTCCTCAGCGAGCATCTGGAGATGATGGGGGAGCCGGCAGTGCACCGTGCCCGTAAGGAGGTGCTCCGACAGGCCCTGAGAGAGGGGCGTCCGCCGTCCTGGGCGGCAAGGGAGTTGCGACTGCGACTACGTGGGGTGTTGGACAGGGCGGAGGAGGACAGGACAGGCAGTGCCTGATGGAGAGGAGAGCTGGAAAAAGACAGTATATGGCGGCTTCCTCAGAGAATCGAACTCTTATCGCTTGCGCGATCACGGGTTTGAAGCCCGCGGGGCCGGACCACCGGTCCTGGAGGAAGCCACGGTTGACCAGCACAGGGCTAGGACTGTGGTGGTAAAGGTGTTTCGGACTGGGAACCCACCTAGGCCGGGATGAACTTCTGCAGTAACTTGGAGGTCTCCTGTTTCCACTCGACCGACTTCTTTGCAAGTGCTGTTGCGAAGTCGCCTGGTAGTGGCTGGTCACGTGGCATGGACTCGAGCTTCTGGAGCCAGGGGGTGGTAGACAGTGGGAGGGGGTGCATGTCGCCACCCTCGATGGCCCTGATGAACATCTCGCGGCCGTGGGCCACTTGGATGTAGATGGCCTCAGCAGGGGCCCTGGTGAGGACAAGGTGCACGATACGGTCCCAGCAGGTCCTCGCGATGAGCGCCCGCTGCAGGCGTGTCTTCTGGACCTCGTCCAGTTGTCGGTACGAGACGAGGGCGTCCCTAAGACTGTTGGCAAGACCCTCGACGTGGCTGGTGAGTACGGACTCGTCATCACCGTATGACGTTATCTCTGCTGCCTTCTGGGCCTCCTCGACCCACACTCTGACCGTGACCTCGTGGTCGTCAAGCTTGCCTGTGAACAGTGCTTTGCCCTTGAAAATGGTGCTCTCGGCCTCACTGTGCTCACTCAGGACAAAGCCCGGCTGCGCCGTGACAAAGTGCCATGCAATCCGGAACACGACTGCCGAGTCTGGGATGTCATATGTGACTGAACGTGACACCTTGATCCTGTCATCCATCTCTTCCAAGGCGCAACCCCCTGGGTATTGCAGCGGGCCTATTGAGCAACCGCCTTATAGAGTTTGGTGGTAGCTCTCTCCACATCTTCGCGGCGAGCACCGATGGCCGCATTCATCACAATATAACTGTGTGGGTAGCCATCGATGCACGAGCCGTGGGCGCCCCTCTCCACCGCACGCGGGCCAGTGACCCTCAGGTTGTACAGTCGCGCACCGACCGCCCTCACATCGTGGCCGTCAAGTGTCAATGCGCAGGCAACGGGGTTCCAGACATCAAGGAGCTCCTGTCCAATGGACCCCGCAATCTCCCTGAGCCGTTTCTCAAGTAGGGCGCGGTTCTCTGCCTGTTCGCGTCGCAGTCGCTCGTAGCCCGAGTGTCCCAGCAGGAGCAGTGCCACGAGGGTCTGCAGGACTGGTGCTGCGGACGCACGCCCTGCGTAGGAGCCCGCAACCGTATCTATGACCTCGCGGCTCGGCGAGACCACAACAGAGGAGCCGACGGGGGCCAGGAAGTTCTTGTCGCCGCTCTGGACAATGGCATCCACACGGCCACCATCAATGGCACGACGGAGCATGTCCATGATGTCGGGGGACTGTATGCCATAGGCATTGTTGACGACAAGCGGGACATCGTGGTCAGCACAGGTCCGCGCGACCTCTCTCACAGGGTCTGGCTCCCGTGGTGGGAAGAAGGTGGTCGTGCACAGGACGGCACAGTGTTCACGACTGCGGACTGCACGCGCCACCACATCGGGGTCCGCGCGCACTGCATCGCCCTCGAGCACCGTCGGCAAGGTGACCACCTCAAGGCCTGCAAGACGCACCCCTTTGACCGGTGACGTATGGTCGATACGTGGGTGGAGGACACAGCGCACCCCAGAGGCCTGTCGCAGGGCCGACATCACGAGCGCAATGCTCATCCCGGTGGCCATGGGCGTCACAAGGCCGGCACGGACATTTGGTAGGCCCAGTCTGCGGGCAGCATCAGTGGCCACATGGTCGGCCAGACGCTGCATTGATGATGCCCCCGGGGCCTTTGGCTGCGGTGCAGTGAGATGACCACTACGTCCCACGCCATGGTTGAAGCCGCATGACAGCCTGTCGAGGAGTGGGGATACGACACGTCCCTCACGCTCGCCCACGCGGGCTGCCCCGGGGTCCTTGTCAGAGTCCATGGAGGAGAGGAGCCCGACCAGGAGCCCGACCTGGCGTTCCGAGAGGGGGACATCCGGGAACCTCTGACGGGCCAGCAGGTCACGGATGGGCGCCACTAGCGCGTCCAGCGTGATACGGCCGCGTGCGGCCATGCCTGGTGGCAACACGTCACTGAGCCAGCGTTCAATGTCCAAGCTGTACGACCTCCTCTACAGACTGCTCAAGCAGTACCGGCTCACCACGACTGACTTCCCCAGCGAACGACACTGCCACGACCCCACGTGTGCCGAAGGCCGAGAGCAGTGTACCAGAAACGCCGCTCTCTGTGACGACCCGGTCGCCGACAGCGCGCTGGGCCGCTTCCCGTCTTGAGAACAGGCCCTCGACAAGGACATCGGACGCACGCACACGCAGGACACGGCCTGTCAACCGGCGTCTGCGCACCAGAGTCACCGACTGCGGGAGGTCAGTGACCTCGCCCCATGCCACTATGCGCATGGCTGTGGGTGGCAGGTCTGGGCGCATCAACAGGACCCTCATCCCCGGTGTGGCTGCCAGTTGTCTGCGCAGCAGCAGGACAGCACCGAACCCGCCCTCAGTGACCTGCTCCACACGGACATGGGCGCCAGCCTCCGTGATGAAGGGCACAATCTCACAGCTGACGGTCGGCATGCCAATGGTGGCGCTCAGGGTCATCCCCCGGGTCACACATCCACGGTACAGGGGCTCCATCTGCAAGTGCACGACAACGCCCGACACCCGACGCAACAGTCCCGGCCCAGAGAGGTA
>JALVPN010000108.1:0-4179 GCA_027031765.1 Promethearchaeota archaeon
GCCCTGCCATACCATCGGGCGCATCCTTGACTCTCTCTTGAACCATCTCGCCAATTGTGCTGGCATCAATACTGATGCCCAACTCGGCCATCTTCTCTGCCACAAGACTACCAATAGCACTACTTGCAACGGGACCAAGCGTGACGCCCGCCACCATACTCGCGACGGCAACAAGGCCATCTTGTCCCACCCTTCTCATCAAATCCTGAATATCCAATGTTTCCGCCCCGAAACTCTGATTTCAAAACATCTTTGCCCTCATATATTGGTTTCGCGCATTTCTGCCCCACATTAGTCTCCTGCGCTCCGTGTGGAAAACCGATGGGGCACTTGAGATACTCTGCTAAGCCGGCCACCTGACGTGACCCATGTCTTGAAATCCATATTGCGACCTAGCACGGACTCGTCGCTCTAAGTCCCTACTCGACCCGCTCGTCAACTATGACAGACCCATCTTTCCACACGCCAGTCTCGTGGAAGACCCCCACTGTCTCGTCCTTGCCCTATCCGTGCGCTTCAATCTTGAGGGCCTCAGTGTTAGACTTGGCCGACTAGCCTAACTCCGGGCGCTCTAATGTCAGACGTCATGACTCTCATATCGCCCTGACAGCCCCGCACTCCAGTTCCAGGCTGCGAAGAGCAGCTCTGTGAGTGCTCCACAGAATATTACATGCCCTTATACTGAATGTCGCTGACTCCTCCGGCATGGGCACGAGTATCATTCCGCCGACAAGACAGATAGCGAGGAGTATCCTTGCAAGGGACCCCAACATAGACATAAACGAGCTCCACTATCAGATCTGGGCCGAGATGAGAGCGTATCGTCAACGATACTATGCATCCCGTGTTGACGAGCTCCTTCAGACTATTCCCATATCCGAGAGGGCCCGCAGTGAGGTGCGTCGTGCCCTGCTCAGACCCGTGACTGTTGATGGTGTGCAGTACTCAAACTTCATTGAGGAGGTGGCCCGACGGATGAGCCAGAGCATACAGCCGCGTAGCGGGAAGTCGGCTGAGATATGTGCTGAGTTGGCACTAGAACGTGAAGGGCTGCAAAGGGACGAACACTTTGCAGTGCGAAAGAGTCGGACTGACCTCACTCTCTATCATCCAAATGTTCACAGCTGCGTGAAGGAGCATCGTGTCGAGGTCAAGAACGTGAAACTGCGGGAGAGAGCCGTGAGGGGTCTAGTGTTCGATGGGGACACTCTATTTGGTTTCTTCAATGATCCTGACGAGTTCACGGCCGACACCATTGCAGTCCTTGAGGAAAAGTGCAGGCAGTCAGGCGGTGCTGTCTACGTGCCCCCCACTACACTCCAGGCAATCGAGCAAGAGCACGGCCGGTTGTTAGGTATTTTCCGTGAGAACACTCGCTTTGGCCCAGACATGTCACACTTCGTCAAGACCGGCAAGATTCCGTGAGATGGGCACTAAGGCGGCCTCCAGAAGTCGAGGATGTATTCAAAGGTCGTACCAAGGGTTATGTAGTTGCTTGGCCACCCAAAGATTCCCGCCCTGTTGACGATGTTCCTCCTGTCCCATATTATGATGTTACGCAACTCATAGCCGACCTGTTGCATCATCTCAATCACGTAGACATGAACAGGTATCCGCTTGTTCTCCCACCATAGATCCGTGATATTGATGACACAGTGTGCCTTGGGCCTCAGGAGCGGGAGGATTCTCTCGTATATCTTGCCGAGCTCCAGAGTGTACTTCTCTGGGTCCATGGTACCAAGGTCGCGTGGGCTGTCTGAGTACTGCTGGACACTCAAGTAGTGCTCATTCTTCCGGAGGTCTCCTCGCAGGCTCTTGTTCCTCCGGGGCCGGTTCAGCATATTGGCATACGGGGGTGAGGTCACGCACAATGAAACGGTCTCTTCTTGAAGATACTCCGGGATATTGAGCGCATCGTCACATATGGCGACTTGCCAAGAGTTGCCGTCGAGCCGCGTCTGGCCCAACCTTGAGTTGGCAAGCTCTACGTATTCCGGTTTCAAATCGAACCCTACCGCATTCCTGTCGAGGTCTTCTGCGGCTAGGAGCGTCGTCCCACTCCCAACAAATGGGTCGAGGACCAGCTCGCCTCTATGAGTGAACAGCTCAATGCATTTTGCCGGCAATGCAATGGGAAAGACGGCCGGATGAACACTCTTGTCTCTGATGTCGCGCTTCTCATAGTAGAACTCCCATATTGCTACCTGCGCCTTGATCCATTCCTTCGCTGTCATGCAGTTGATGTGACTTGGCTTGCATTCGCATGTCCGCGTGTATCCAATTCTTAGTGGCCTGGTGACTTCTGGCAATACGGGCATTCTTCTCAACCCCCTATGCGGAATGAGCCTTTTAAAGCGCTTAGGTAGCTTCGATGGCCGGGTCGTTATCTACAAGTCTTGATGAACTTAGCAACCCTAGTGCTACGAGAGCCGTGTGAAATGTCCAGAGTCATGACCGGACTGAATTGAAACAGGTACCGACAAAGCTTGGACCTGGGCCTAGGACAAGTCAACCATGGCAAAGACACACACTGATTGACTTTTCAAACAGGGCCGAATCCACAAATAAGTGCAATAGGTCGAACTCCCAGCGGAGAACTTGGACGCGGGCACGAGAGAACATAGCACGAAATGATAGAGCACACGAGGGAGTACATCTGAGCCTGACCACCCTGAGCGGCATATTCCCGGGCCTTGACAGATTTGTGACCGTTGGCGGTTTGGCGGCGGCCATCGTGCCGGAGCAGGTCAAATCGATAGTGTATGGCAACGTGGCGGAGAATATCAAGGGCGAGCTTGCAGGGGTCATGAGCAGTTTTCTGAAGCGGTTCCTGGAGGACTTTTGGGCCAACGTTGAGTATGTGGAGCGGGTGATGGCCCGGTTCCTTGACCTGATACGCGATATATCCAGCAAGGCCTTCGTACATCCGACTCTCTGTTCTTCATAGCGAGTTTCCGATTCTTGCCTCCCGCAGGACTAGCCTCTACAACGGGTGTAGCGTATCTAGGAGTCCAGGTCTTCTTCAGAGAGGCCTGAATCTGCGCAGTTGACCAAGAGGGCACTGGCTCTACCGAGTTGACACTCTTGCGTTCTGCGCTACGGTCTTCATCTCAGCCTATTCTGGCCCAGCCTTAGTGCTAGACCTGTACAGAGAGACAATCTGTCTCAGGTCAAACGTGAGCAGTTCCGTCTTTGTCCTCCTCCGGTCGAAGGACTTTGCAAGTCCCACGAGGACGACATTTTCCCACCGGGAAAACTCTGGCACCCTGTCGGTCAACGCCTTCAGTCGTCTCTCTATCGAGACCGGGTCCACCCCTCTGCTCCACTTGGACTCCGCCAGCAGAAGCGTGCCGCCAACTGTGTCGTAGGCCACATGGTCTATCTCGTACTGGTTCTGGCCCTTTGGGAGGCCTGGGACTTTGCCCCACTGCGGTCCAATCTCCACTATCCTCACAGGGAGTAGGCCTCTCACGCTCGCAAATAGTAGGAACTCTCTCGATACGTCCTCGAACGCTGGGCCGAGAAATCGGTCGTACGAGTCATCCAGGTCCTCCAGCACGGTTTCGATGTTCCGGTACTCCAGCATCGTTCCATGACGAAGCACATACCTGAACCAGAATCTGAGGAACGGGTCCGTGATCCGATAGATTGATTTTCGGCTGCCCCGTCTTTTCTCAAGGACGGGTCGTATCCGGCGGACAAGCTCGAGCTCCATCAGTCTGTCTAGGTAGTGCGGCAGGTCCGATGTCCTGACTCCAGCAGCGGAGGCAATCTCGGACACGCGAGTTGCTCCTGCAGCAATGGCGTCCAGAACCCGCACGTACGTCCCATAGCTTGGGAGCTCCTCACGCATGAGGAACTCGCCCTCTGCGTAGAGTACGTGCGACTTGTTGAAGATGGTCCGTTTCAGGTTCTCGTAGAACGACAGCTTCTCATTGACAAACTGCAGATAGAATGGAACTCCCCCGTATGCGCCGTACACTCTCACAAGGTTCTCCGCTCTCATCTTTGGAAACATCGCAGCCATCTCGCGAAGTCCGAATGGTCTGACAAAGACCTGACCGCTCCGACGACCGCAGAGCGGGCTCCTTGAGTCCAGGGTCTCCCTCTTCATCATCCCGACTGACGAGCCAAGCAATATCAGGTGAACATTGCTCTCCGATAGCGTCCCATCCAATG
>JALVPN010000108.1:4189-4586 GCA_027031765.1 Promethearchaeota archaeon
TGCCCTCTGAATCTCTGAAGTGACAGCTGAATCCTGCTCCACTAGGTATGGCAATTCATCGATGGCCACAACGAGCTTGCTCCTTTTCCTGTGTCGTCTGGCAATATAGTCGAGGACCTCCCCGATAGAGCCCGCGGCTGGTTCGATGTCGCCAAAGTGTTTGGCCGCAATTCTGCGAAAGGAGATGGCATTCGCAGCGGTTCCCCTCCTATCACATTGAAAGTAGATTCCTTCGTGAGTCTGCATGAAGTGGCGTACCAACTCGGTCTTGCCTACACGACGTCTTCCGTAGACTACTGTCATGGAGAAACCTGGGAGCCCGTAGTGATCGGACAGGCTCTTGAGCTCGTGCTCCCTGTTCACAAACTTTCTCATAGGCATCATTATGATGTCTATC
>JALVPN010000109.1 GCA_027031765.1 Promethearchaeota archaeon
GGCACTCACAATGCTGGGGCTGCTGCTCGGTGGCCTGGTCACGATGAACCCCGCGAACCCTGGACTTGTGTTCCACTCGATCCTGCTGGCCGCTGTTGGTACCAGTGTGGCCATGGCAGTCAGTGGGTTCAGTGGTTCGTACCTTGCAGAGAGTGCCGAGCGCGACCGGGAAGTGAGCGAGATTGGTCGGGCAATGTTGACCGACATGAGCAACAGCATGTATGCCCGGGCCACCCGGACCACCTCAGTGGTCGTAGCGGTGGTCGACGGCCTGTCACCAGCAGTTGCAGCACTCATTATCATAGTCCCGCTCATGCTGGTCCCGCTGGGTGTTGTCGACTACTTCGTTGCGTTCTACTTGGCAATTGCAATATGCATGCTGCTACTGTTTGCGTTGGGACTGTTCCTCGGCCACGTGTCCCAGAAGAACATATGGTCCTATGGTGCCAAGACCCTGCTCGCAGGACTAATCACGGCGCTCCTGATGATAGTGATCTCGCACTTCACCGGTGCGGTCGGCTAGCGGGGAGGGACATGACCACATGCTGGAAACACTGCCGAGGGCCCGTGTGGCGCTACTCCCGACGCCCCTCCACCCACTCAGGAACATGGCCCAGTCTCTGGGCATGCGTGCCCTGTGGCTAAAGCGCGACGACCTCACGGGCATCTCTTTCGGAGGCAACAAGACACGCAAGCTTGAGTACGTCGTTGGTGACGCCCTTGCTGAGGGGGCTGACACACTGGTCACGGTCGGTGGAGTACAGAGCAACCACTGCAGACAGACCGCCGCCTTCGCTGCGGCAAAGTCGCTCCGCTGTATCCTGTTGCTAGCAGGCGAGGAGCCGCAACGGCCCACAGGCAATGTGCTGCTCGACCGCCTGTTCGGTGCCGAGCTCAAGTTCTATCCTGGAGAACCGCCCCTCGCCCTTGACAGGTACTTGCTGGGCGTCGTTGAGACCCTCGAAGACCTTGGTCTCCACCCATATGCCATCCCTGCAGGGGCGTTCATGCCACTCGGTGTCCTTGCCTACGCGGCAGCCATGCAGGAGCTGGTCGACCAGATGCAGAGTGTGGGCGTCGAGTTCGGACGCGTGGTCCTCGCAGTGGGCACCGGTGGGACGTATGCTGGCCTGTTGCTGGGTGCTGAGCTCCTAGACCTCGACATCGACATCATCGGTATCAGTGTCCTGCGTACAGCTGATGCCCTTACAGAGAGAATCCGCGACATGCTGGAGCGTGTGTGTTCCGAGTACCCGGAGTTCGCAACGCGTGTCCGTCGTCCCATAACAGTCACTGACAGCTTCCTCGGACCGGGCTATGGTGTCTTGGACGCGCCGACGAGGCTTGCTGTCCGTTCCTTCGCCGCGACCGAGGGCATCGTGTTCGACCCCGTGTATACCGGCCGGGCGGCAGCAGGTCTTGTCCACATGCTGTCATCAGGTGAGCTTGATGCCACTGTTCCGACAGTATTCTGGCACACCGGTGGTCAGCCGGCCCTGTTCGCTTATGACGACCTCTTGGAGTAACTACTGTCGGTGGCTGTGCGAGTCATCACCGCTGTCCCGGTACGAAGCCTGTGCGTGAGGCCACTCTCTTCTCCTTCACCTCGCAGACGTAGAACCTGTATGCACACACGTAGTCTGCTTTCCCAAGGTGAATCAACCGTGTACCGACCAGCATCCTGAGGGTCCGCATGAACCGGTAGTACGTGTCGTCCGGTGTGACGACCTCTGCCATACAGCTCAACTGGAGGCCACTGTAAGGAGATGTCACCGGTCCGTCCGTGTCGTACCAGATGAACTTGAGTACCACGCGCGGGTCCAGCACAATATGTGGTAGGTGTTGCCACCATACATCTCTATCTCACCAAGGCGCGTCCTGTCAATCCTGGAGTTGGTAGTCAACCGCTCCCGCTATGTCGCGGCCCTCTCCTCAGCAGTCCCCTCAGACCTCCTCCCTGGAACCGCAACGCCTCGCCTTCAAGCCAGTCGGTGAGCCCCTTGATCTCTCCATCCTTCGGCACAGGAAAGACAGTCCTGTTGGTCGTGTTGATGGTGAAGAGTCCCGCGGGGTGCCGGGTGGCGACCACGGGCATGAAGAGGGTGTGTGTGAAGAGGCGCATGGACCTCTGTGTTGTAGGGCCCAGGTCGTCGAGGACAGTCGCGAGGACCGTGTAGGTCCTGTCTGGTACCATGTTCAGCGGGAACGTCACGGCCATGCCGCCCATCCGCACCACTATCCTACGCAGGTCGGGGTCTACAAACGGTCTCTGACTCTCACGTGGGGCTGTCATCCCAAGGGCCTCAAATAGTAGCGTATTCTCCACACCACTAGGACCAGTATTGCTGATGGTCTGACCGGCCTGTGGAAAGTAAGTACCGTGCACATCCGTGGACACGCCAAAGGCACATAAGCCGGGTTGTCCTCTGGTGTGGTCAGGGCCAGGAGCAGCACCCTGCCAGCCCCTCTACATGCGACACGGGGGTCAGTACGGTGTCGGCAGCTGCCACAGGCCCCGACCCGGTGATCCACATGACTGAAGCACTGATAATCAGCTCTGATGCCCGACTCGTCCCTGTCCCTCACGGTGCCCTACAGCTCGACAGCGACAGCGTCATCGTACTGATATGTCACGACATCCAGACGATATTCCTGTGGCGAGGACGTGAAGCGGGCCTGTTCAAGAGGCTCATGGGCACACGTGCCATTGCAAGACTGAGCCATACCTATCCCGAGTACCGCATCCGGCCTGTGGACGAGGGAGCAGAACCAGAGGATTTCCGTAGACGCTTCGGGCGTCCTGCCTAGACTGTGAGTGCCCCTGTCTGTCCAGTGGCTGACGGCGTGGTGAAGTGAGTCTTGCAGGTCGACCCTAGGGCCCACCTCTACATGGTCAGGAGCGTGCGTCGCGGCCTCCTCGCACGCACAAGGATCCTCCAGTTCATAGAACGTGCGGGGCGCGCCTCTGTGGTCGACATCTCGGCTGCGGTGGGCCTGTCTCCAAGCACTGTCCGCTACCATCTGAAGAACATGGCACGAGAGGGAGTCGTGAAGCGTCTGGCAGGGGCGGGCCGGTGGTATGTGTGTCCAGTAGAACAGGAGAAGCTCACCGCATACGAGTGAGGCGTGTTGTGACTGCGAGTAGGGTGCGGCCCCTGCATACGTAGGTCTCTGAGCCCTCACTGCGACCACGGGGTCAGTCCGCAATAGTGTAGAACGTACTGCTCTGCAGTACTCTGCGCATGACGTCAAAAAGATGGCTGCTGGTTGGGCCCTCGCGGGTATCCCTATCCCATCCGGGCCTCGGGGCTGGCTAGCCCAACCAGCTGCGTCTACAGGATTGACTCTATCTCTTCTGCTGCCTTTGTCATCTCAAAGTCAATGAGACCGACCTTCGCATCTGCCGGTGCTGTCCCAATCAGGGCTGTATTGCCGACCTTGCGCAGGACAATCACTTTCTCTTGCCCCTCAATCAATATGCTCTTCGGTGTACCGGATGAGAGTGCGGTGCCCACTCTTGTCCCGATGGAGATCAGTGCGGCAGCCATTGCGGAGACCGCCTTGTCGTCAACGTCGTTCGGGAGCACTGCGGCCATGAGCTGGCCACGTTCGGTCACGAGCGCACACCCGTCAATCTCACTGTTCGCTCTGAGTGACTGGAGGCATGAGGTCAGTTTCTTCATCTTGGCGCTCATTGCTGTACTCACCCGTTTGATGTCTGATATAGTGCACTATCTTCTACTAATAAGGGTATGGCGGTAGTGCATAACTGACAGCACCTCCGTTCCGCATAACTGTCAGCACTGTTGACGGGCGCAGGCGACGTTTTTTCGTCAGTCGTAGCAGTCCTCGTCCACCGCTCGTGTCCCTGGTGTCCCAGGGAGCGCCCTGAGCCTCGCCAGACGCCCGTCGGTCCAACGTACAATCTCGTCCACCATGTTGAGGGTCTGCTGCGGGTCTGCGAACAGTCGGCACCCTGGTTGTGTCTTGGCCTCGTCTTCCCAGGCCTCTCCCTGTTCCATCTGGGCGCAGACACCTCCTACCTCGCACTGCTGGACGCTGGCCGCTGCACTGTTCACAAAGAGGATCTCTCCGGACTCGAAGTCGGTGATGCATATTGGGGTCCGGACGCTGTCCATGGCGACGCGTAGGAGGTCCTGCAGGTCGCTAATGAGCGACTTGAGCCGCTGTACCTCAGTCACGTCTCTGATGACGACGACCACACCTGGCTGTGCGTTCTCAAGGATTGTCGGTGCCACTCTTACTTGGAGGTCCACCAGTGTGCCGTCGACCAGGGCACGCATGTCCACGAGGGAGGTGTTACCATCAAGTGCGTCAGCAACCCTGTCGAGCACGTCCTTCTCGGACAGGCCGGGGGCCGCAATCTGGTCTACAGGTCTGTCGAGCACATCGTCCTCCTTGAGGCCGGACATCCTGAGGAACACGCGGTTGGCCTGTACAACCCGCCTCGTCCTGTCAAGGACCACGAGACCGTCCGATACGATGTCGAACAGTTGGATCATGGGTATCCTCTTGGCAAGCGTGAAGAGCTTGGCCGAGCCCACCGGGATCATCTCGACCTGTCCCGACAGGAGGAGCACATCGAGATAGCGTGCCACAGTGTTCCTGTTCAGACCCAGTCTGCGTGCGAGCTCGGAGATGGTGAGGCCACGTGAGTGCTGTTCAAGTAGTGCCCTTATCCTCTCCAGCTCTCTGCGGGCTACGGCCATCTGGATGCTCAGCTCCTCTGTGTAGACAAGTGGTATTATGAAGACCCTTTGTTGCACCAAATAAAACAATGTGCGCTGTCACCCACTGTGTGTGAGTCCCCTGACTGGGCTCTCCGATGCTCCCCTGTCATCTGTACCCTCAGAGGTCGGACTGTCACAAGCTCCGCAGGGCTGATGTCCGTGGTACCGTCCTCCAGTCATCCCCGCGCCATCCAGTCTGTAGCCTGTTGAGAGCAGCGTGTCTGTGAGCAGGTACTTGGGGGGTCTGCATATAGCTACGGTGTCAGGCAGGCGTCACCGGGTGTACAGGTTCTGCCATGTGTCCCACTTGCCGACATGGGGTGAGAGTGACCAGCACTGCGGAAGGTCTTTACTGTTCCAGTTCCTACCACACAATGCCAGCCCTGCAGGAGAGCACCGGACAGGGACTGCTTGCGACCGTGACCCAATTTGCAGCCAGAGTTCTTGGTCATACTTAAAAGTTGTACAGAGGACAGACTATTGGAGCGCCATGACCGAGGCCAAGAGGAAAGACAGTGCAGTAGAGGAGGTAAGAAGACTCCTAGACGCCCTGAGGAGCAATCCCGACCTGCTGGAGGAGCTACTAGACATCATCAAGGCAGAGCTATATGTACGACGGGATGAGCTAAGGGAGCTACTTGACGAGATCAAGCAGCTTCGCATTGAGAGTACCGAGCGTTTTCGGAAGAAGGAGGCCGAGGACAGGCGCCGCTTTGAGGAGAAGGAGGCCGAGGACAGGCGCCGCTTTGAGCGTCTTGAGCAGCGCTTTGAGAGTCTTGAGCAGCGCTTTGAGGAGAAGGAGGCCGAGGACAGGCGCCGCTTTGAGAGTCTTGAGCAGCGCTTTGAGAGTCTTGAGCAGCGCTTTGAGAGTCTTGAGCAGCGCTTTGAGAGTCTTGAGCAGCGCTTTGAGAGTCTTGAGCAGCGTCTTGAGCGTCTTGAGCAGCGCTTTGAGGAGAAGGAGGCCGAGGACAGGCGCCGCTTTGAGCGTCTTGAGCAGCGTCTTGAGAACTTGGAGCAGCGTCTTGAGCGTCTTGAGCAGCGTCTTGAGCGTCTTGAGCAGCGTCTTGAGCGTCTTGAGCAGCGCTTTGAGGAGAAGGTGGCCGAGGACAGGCGCCGTTTTGACCGCATAGACCAGCGGTTCGACAAGGTGTTCGAACGGTTTGACGAACTCTCGCTGGCACTGGGACACGACTTTGAGGAGTTCAACAGTCATTGGCTAGAAACATTCCTTGTCGCACAGGGTTTCCCGAAGATAGAGGTGCGGAAACGCACATTCTTTGACCCGGAGCATATGGTGTTCCCGGACTCTACCGACGTTGAGGTCGACCTGTTCAACGAAGACCCTCTAGTAGTGGGCGAGGTCACCGCGATAGTCCGTACCATCGACAAGGTGACGACCTTCCTCAGGAAGGTCAAGTTCATTGAGAGCAACATGCGGCGCAAGGCCGACTACAAGCTCTTCATAACCTATATGATTGTGCCTGAGATCAGGGAGGAGGCCAAACGACTGCTGGAGGGGGCCGGGGTGACCGTCATCACCCTCCGTCAGCGTCACGGGTCGTACAGTTAACCTGACTGTACGGGCGGTTCCCCTGTGCCACGGCCTCACACATCCAGCTGGTACGTGATGTCCCTCGGCACTCTGTGACCACGTCCACCATAGCAGTTCCAGCAATCAGTGGCTAGGTGCGTGAGGGTCTTGGACTTGGCACATAGCCGTACTGAATTACGGCCGGATTCCGAGAATGTGGTCCTCTGACCACTGACCGGGACTGTCTAGTGAGTGGCCGCGAGTCCGTAAGAGGTCATATATGCTGCTGGCCTGTCCCGTCCCTACTGCATCCTCCCTAGCGTCCGGACTACACGTCATAGTCCTCTTGGTCTGGCCAGTGGAAAGCGGTCTGCGTGCTGCCCTGCGTCTCCCGGTCTGACATGCGTGCTGCGGGACGAGGCCTGACTATTCCCACGCCTCGTTGCTGCGTGGGAGGGTCTCTTCGGGTGGCTCGGTGTCGACATACTTCTCCACAAGCGCCACAACATCCGGCAGCACGTCGAGCCCGAGTTCCCTGAGCTTCTCAAGCGTTGGTACACCGTTCCGCGTCCAGCCGCGCCTCTTGTAGACCGCATCGGTCAGCAGACGGTACCTCTCCTCTCTGTACTCGCGCAGCTTCTGACGTTTCTCTGTCGTGCTCATACCATCGATGTCGATGCCTATCTCTCTGAGCTGTTCATCGTAGCGTTCCTGCCGGCTCTCGTACTCCCAGTCGGTGACCGGGCCCATGCTCCTGTACGGCGGGTTCGAGTCGTGGATGCGGAGCCCCTTGCCCTGTCGGATGTTGAAAATCCTCTGGAAGTTGTAGACACGCTCAGACATCTTGATGAGGTCGTCCGGGGTGACCTCCTTGCCGGTCATTGCGCTGAAGAACTCGGCATAGAACGCGAGGTGGCCCGGCACCTTCGCTGGCTCGTCGGTTTCCTTGTTGTCCGCTGGCACCACATCGTTCCAGGGCAGCTTGCACAGCCCGTTCAGGCTGAACCACGTCCTCCACATGGGGAACCAGTGGAGTGCCTCTGCCTTCTGCTCGAAGGTGGGCATGTAGTTGTAGACCATGTCCAGGAATATCAGCCAGGCCTCGTCATGCTGGGGTCCCTTGAGGGTCAGGCCATAGCCACCCTGCTGCGCGAGGCTCTCCTTGGTCACATACTCGCTGTACTCCAGGCCCTTGTGTTCCATACCAATGTCCTGCATCACGTCCTCGGGCACGCCGAACTGCTTGCCGAAATACCCCTTGAGATACCTGATCCCCTTGCTGAAGTGCTCGGCCCCAAAGCCCTCGCCCCTGGCGATCTCATGGAGCACCTCCAATGCCTCCTCAGCAGCGCCCCACTTCAGCCTGTGTCCTCCTGTGGCCTCTTCGTTGATGTACCCCTCTTCAAAGAGCTCCATCACGAATGCCATGGTCGTGCCGAAGCTTATGGTGTCTATCCCGTAGGCATCGCAGTAGAAGTTCAGTTCGGCCACCCAGTGTGGGTCGAACACGCCGATGTTGGAACCGCAACCCGCAATGGTCTCGTACTCGGGCCCGTCAACTGTGACCTTCTTGCCCTTGAAGGGACCAGTCCTTGGGACGAAGCCCTCGATGCAGTGTGAACAGTTTATCGCGCACGAGATCCAGCAGCCGTCCCAGCCCTTGCCAGTGTTCGTGAATATCTTCTCCCACACGTCACCGAACAGCGCCTTGGCCTCCGGGTCGCTACCGGTCCTGAAGTTCCGTGTCGGCAGGAGATCGAACTCGTCCATTATCGACGGCAGGTGAGCAGTACCGATGACTCTCATGCGGTTCTGTTTCGGGTCGAGCTGGACAATCTCCCTCGAGTGTGCCACCCCGACTCTCTTGAGCCGGTCGGGGTCTGCAGGGTTGTTCAGGGCCACATTTACCTTCGACCGCTTTACCACCAGCGCCTTGAGCCGCTTGTTGCGGAACACCGCCCCCGTGCCACCACGTCCGGCCTGCTTGTACCGTGTCACCCCGCGCTTAGCGTCGTACCACGAGAAGTTCAGACAGGCCATCCATGCATGGTCGCCACCGGGGCCACAAGACACCACTGAGATGTCACGGCCCTTGTCGCCAGTGTGCCGCTTGGTCAGGACCCTCGTTATGTCGTAGGCGTAGTCTGGCAGGTCGGACGCGTCCCTTATCTCCACGCGCCCCTCATCGCCGTCAATGAAGATGTACACATCCCTGTCCGCCTTCCCCTGTATCTCAAGGGCGTCGAAACCGGCGAACTTGAGGTAGGGGCCAAAGTAGCCACCAACGTTGCTGTCAATCGGGATGCCGGTCTCAGGCGATATCGTGGTCACTATCGACTTCCCGGCGCCGGGGTATAGCGGGACCCCTCCGAGAGGGCCACAGGCGATGCAGAGCTCGTTCTCAGGGTCGTCCCACTTCACCACCCGGTCTGATGGGAGGGCCTTCCACATCAGCCACAGGTCAAAGCCCTTACCACCCGTGAACAGCTCCTTCATCGTAGCGTCCACAGGTCTGATCTCAATAGCGCCTGTCGACAGGTCTATGTATAGCGTCTGGTCTGCATAGCCCCTATTGAGCTCCGGGACCTCATACGTGAACTCCTTGATTGCCACGCTGCTCACCTTCAATCACGGCGCCCCTCTGTCCACACCAGCGGCGCCCACGCGCCTGCCTGCTCTTCTCCCATTTTAGTGTTGCCTTGTGCTGCACCCGTGTCCTCTAGGGGTGCCGTCCGTATTCGCGGGTGCTGTCCATGGTCATCCCGACCCGTCATCTCCTCTCCCACGGTATCTCCTTTTCCACGGTGATGGGGCCCGGTCTGTCCCTGAAACTACGCACGGTCGTACCATGCCGTGCAGCTCGTGGCCTGTGAACACGTGTGTGGAGTGCGTGTCATGCTCGGCCCCCCATTTCTTTCCATTTGTGACACAACTGCCACTAGGAGTGTCGTGATTCGTCACTCTGGGGCAATGTTGATGGATATAATTCAACTCGACAAGATTAAAGGAGTCTGGGCGTTTCAGCCGCGACCGTAGTTACAGGTCTTAATGGCACAGGCTCCGACATGGCGATACTAGTAATCGCCAGACGGAAGGACGAGCAAACGACCATACCGGAGGTCAACTTGTGACTGTCGAACACGCATCCAAGACGAGTGCCTCACCTGAGAGTGCAGGCGGGGTGTCAAGAGAGGCCCTTGTCGTCGGTGGAGGCGTGGCAGGCATGCAGGCGGCCCTTGACATTGCGAACCAGGGCTACAAGGTCTATCTCCTCGAGCGGTCACCGTCCATAGGTGGGCGGATGGCCATGCTCGACAAGACGTTCCCCACACTGGACTGTTCTGCATGCATCCTCACGCCGAAGCTGAGCGAGGTCGCACGACACCCGAACATAGAACTACTGACATGTTCCGAGGTCAAGTCGGTCAAAGGAGAGGCGGGCAACTTTACAGTTGAGGTCCTCAAACGGGCCAGGTACGTTGATGTCGACAACTGCTCCGCCTGTGGTGAGTGTACCGATGTCTGCCCTGTGGAGGTGCCCAACGAGTTTGACTGGGGCATCGGGTTCAGAAAGGCCATCTACGCACCGTTCCCACAGGCAACGCCGAACGCGTTCACTGTCGACAAGCGCGGCGAACCTGCCTGTCGCGCCAACTGTCCAGCAGGGGTGAACGTACAGGGCTTCATCACCCTGATGCGCAACGGCAAGTTCGACAGGGCGCTTGAGATAGTGCGTGAGGCCATCCCCTTCGCCGGCGTCCTCGGACGCGTCTGTGTGAGCTACTGCGAGGAGGAGTGCGAACGCGGCATGGTCGACGAGGCCCTGCGGATCCGCGACCTGCACAGGTTCCTTGCAGACTACGAACGCATGAATGGCCGGACAAAGCCCGAGGTCAAGACTGACAAGAAGGAGAAGGTGGCAGTGGTCGGGGCTGGGCCCGCTGGCCTCAGCTGTGCGTACCACCTGGCACGGATGGGCTATCCGGTCACAGTGTTCGACGCCAAGCCCGAGCCCGGTGGTCTGCTCAGATACAGCATCCCAGAGTACAGGCTACCACGTGACGTCCTCGATGATGAGGTCCAGTACATCAAGGCCCTCGGTGTCAAGTTCAAGATGAAGACCAATGTCAAGTCCATAAAGGAGCTCTTCGACAAGGGCTTCAAGGCGGTGTTCATTGCCACCGGGGCCTCTGTCAGCAGGAGGCTCAAGCTCCCCGGCGAGGACGCAAAGGGCGTGTACCACGCAATCGACTTCCTCGAACGTGTGTCAAAGCACGAGCCAGTAGAGATTGGTGAGAAGGTCGCCGTTGTCGGTGGCGGGGACGCTGCCATTGACTCTGCAAGGGTGGCGCTCAGGCTCGGTGCAAAGGAGGTCACGATCATCTACAGGCGTTCCTTCGTGGAGCTGCCTGCCATCAAGTCCGAGGTCGACGACGCCATGGCCGAGGGCATCCGGTTCATGCTGCTGACCAACCCGGTGGAGGTGCTCACCTCGGCCGACGGCCGGATGACCGGTGTGAGGTGCGTCAAGATGCGCCTCGGTGAGCCGGACAGTTCTGGCAGGCGCCGGCCAGTGCCAATCCCCGGTTCCGAGTTCACAATCGCACTTGACAACCTGATAGTGGCCGCCGGACAGGTCGCTGACCCGGAGGGCCTACACCGGGAGGTCAAGTGTCACGAGCGGTGGGGTACCGTCGAGGTCGACCCGATAACCATGGCGACAGACACACCAGGCGTGTTCGCTGGGGGTGACGTTGTCCTCGGCCCGGCAACAGCAGTGAAGGCTGTCGGACACGGCCGCGCAGCTGCGGTCTCCATTGACAGGTACCTGCGTGGTGAGGACATCTCTGAAGGACGCGTGTCGACACGTCGTCGGGTGCAGTCCTACGAGGTGGACAAGTCCGGTGTCGAAATCGAACACCGTGTCCCAATGCCTAGGGCACCACCCGCGGTCCGGAGCGACAACTTCGGAGAGGTCGAGCTGGGCTTCAATGAGGAGAGCGCTGTTGTGGAGGCGGAACGCTGTCTGGGCTGTGCTGTGTGTTGCGAGTGCAAACTCTGTGTCGAGGCGTGCACCCGGAATGCCATCGACCACGACATGGAGGACGAGGTGGTCGAGCTGAACGTGGGTGCCATCGTCATTGCCACCGGTTACAAGCTCTTTGATGTCGATGAGTACCCGCGGCTCGGCTATGGTAGGTACAACAATGTCATCCATGCCATGGAATACGAACGGCTCATCAACGCGTCAGGGCCCACCGCTGGCAACCTGATCCGCCTCAGCGACGGGAAGATTCCCCAGGACATAGCCTTCATCCAGTGTGTAGGTGCCCGCGACGTCCCCAAGGGTGTCCCGTACTGTTCCCGCGTGTGCTGCATGTACGGTATCAAGAACGCAGTGATGGCAAAGGAGCACCACCCGGACACTAAGGTGACGGTCTACTATGCAGACATCAGGGCCTTCGGGAAGGGCTTCGAGGAGTTCTACGAGATGGCACGCACTCGCTTCGGTGTGCATTTCGTGCGTGGTCGCGTGGGGGAGGTCGTCGAGGACAAGACCACTGGCAACCTGAGGCTGCGTGTCGAGGACACTGAGACCGGTGAGGTAGTGGAGGTCGAACATGACCTTGTAATCCTCAGTCCCGGCATCCAGCCGCCCCAGGGCCTCGAGGAGATTGCAGCAGAGCTCAACATGCAGCTGTCAGAGGACGGATACGTACAGGTACTTGATGAGATCACCGCGCCCGTTGACACCCTGACTCCGGGCGTCTTCGTGTGCGGGTGTGCTGACAGTCCGAAGGACATTCCAGACTCGGTGTCGGCCGGCAGTGCGGCTGCCATGAGGGCCACGATCATCCTGTCCCAGGGAGAGGAGGGTGCATAGATTGAGCAGTGACCCACATAACCCCACATCCAGTTTTGCCCAGGAGGTGGCACGGGAGCCTGGTGGAGAGGACATCAACAAGTGTGTCCAGTGTGGTATCTGCAGCGCGAGCTGCCTCGTCGCCACCTACGAGCGGCGCTACCGACCACGACAGCTAATCCAGAAGATCCTGCTCGGTGAACGCGAGGAGGTGCTCAGGAGTGAGCTGCCGTGGTTGTGCATGACCTGCAGGCTGTGTGAGGAGCGGTGCCAAGAGGGTGTCAGCATCTCTGAGATCTTCCATGCGGTGCGCCAGATTGCAGCACGTGAGGGCTTCATTCCCAACACCTTCAAGCGTACCATAAACACACTGATGGAAGACGGGTGGCTGCTCAAGGACGCCTACTCGGACATGATAGAGGACGACCGTGACGACTTGGGCCTGGACACCGACCTCGGGTGGAACAACGAGTTCGTGAAGCGCGTCAAAGAGCGCTACCTTGAAGGAGGTACATCATCATGAAGGAGTACGTCATGTTCACGGGGTGCACAACCCCTGTCCGGCTGCCCTCCTATGAGGCGTCGGTGAAGCTCGTACTTGAGAAGCTGGGTGTCAGAGTGTCGACCATGACTGATGCCAACTGTTGTGGCGCCCAGTACGTCGAGTCGGTGAGCCGCACGGCCTTCGCCGCCATGAGTGGGCGCATCCTCGCCATCGCAGAGAAGATGGGCAAGGACCTGCTCCTCATATGTGGTGCGTGCTCGGGCTCAATCAAGACCGTCAAGCACGAGCTCGATCACGACAAGGAGCTGCGGGACGAGGTCAATGCGCTGCTGGCCGACGAAGACCTCAAGTACACTGGCAGTGTGGAGGCAAAGCACCTGCTACAGGTCTTTGACGAGGACATCGGCTATGAGGCAATCGAGGCAGCCATTGTCCGTCCGTACCCAAAGAGCGTGCGTCTTGCAGCCCACTACGGGTGTCACGTGACCCGGCCATACGAGATAGTGCATGTCGACGACCCGGAGAACCCCACAATAATCGACAGGATAATTGAGATTGCCGGCGCGACCGCTGTGGACGATGTGGGCAAGACCCGCGCCTGCGGTGGCCCGATGGTGGGCATCGATGAGAAGCTGGCCAGCAAG
>JALVPN010000110.1:0-30979 GCA_027031765.1 Promethearchaeota archaeon
CCGAATGAGAGCCAGACTGACGATCTTGCTCGACGAGCTGAGAGCTGGTGCATGGCCATCGTAAATTCGTGCCGTGAGGTATCAGCTTAAGTGCTGCAACGAATGAGATCCCTGCCACCTAGTTGCCAGCCGGGGGCCACGGCCCTGACGGGGCACACTAGGGGGACTGCCGGCGATAAGTCGGAGGAAGGTGGGGGCCACGGTAGGTCAGTATGCCGCGATATGGGCGGGGCCACACGCGTGCTACAATGGCGAGGACAATGCGTTACGACACCGAAAGGTGAAGTCAATCGCCAAACCTCGTCGTAGTCGGAATCGCGGGTTGGAACTCACCCGCGTGAACCTGGAATCCCTAGTATCCGCGTGTCACTATCGCGCGGAGAATATGTCCCTGCTTCTTGCACACACCGCCCATCGCTCCATGCGAGCGGGTCTGGGGTGAGGCGCCGTCCACCGGGCGGCGACGAATCTTGGGCTCGCAAGTAGGGAGAAGTTGTAACAAGGTATCCGTAGCGGAAGCTGCGGATGGATCACCTCCTTTGCGTGCGCCGTGAAGAACTCGTTTTGACACGGCGTGGTGAAGATCACAGCGAACGGATGGGTGTACAGGGACTTACCCACGCGCCGCTGTTGAGCACCCCATTTTTCAACAACACCCCTGACAGTCTGTTTCTGCGAGTACTGACAGTTGTCCACGGTCACCGCCAATGCGTGTCCTTACTGCTCTTGGTTGTCCTGATGAGCAGTGCTCGGCCGTCTGTCCACCGTCTGTCCCGCTGGCATGGTCTGAGGTGCGTGGCACAGGATGTACCGGAGTGTGGTCGGGACATCACCCACACGATATGCCCCAGACTGCGCAGCCTACTCAAGATATGTCGGGCATGGCCATCCATCGCACCCCAGACAGTTTGTACAGCGGTCTGGGTCGACTACTATCTGCCCATTCTGCAGGCTGAGAGCCCCATGTCTGCACTTTGGGATGCAGGAGCCGCACCCCTGACAGAAGAGTGCACGCCGCACAACCCGTTCCACCTGCCCTAGGAGCACCATTACCCCGTCTTTGCCAGGTCCACGGACTGTCACAGACCCAGAGCTGAAGAGCATGACCATGTACCTGTCCCGTCTTGTATGCACGACACCCAGGTCTTCAGAGTACCGCGTCGGACCGAATACTGGCATGAGCTGGGCGAGCCGGGCCAGGTCAAGGCCCTGGGTGAACTGCCCCTCCACGCTGTAGCCAGCTGATACGCATGGCGAGACTCCCCTGACCACCTCCAGCTGCAACTCCTGCTTTGGGCTGCCCCTTTCCGGTGCAATCTTGACTCCCATCTCCCTGGCGAGTTTCAGCTGGCCACTCGGCAGGCGTTTCCATCTCCAGAAGCCCAGGTCAGCCCACTCTCGCGGGAGGCCGTGTTCCTCAGCGAACCTGTACAGGTAGCCTGTCCAGCGCGAGTACATCTGAGGATGTGTCCTCGACAGCCCCTCAAGCTCCTCTAGGGGCGACGATGGACAGAGGTAGCAACCGAGCCTGTGGTAGCCCTGCAGGTACAGCGGGTTGAACTCCGCACGCTCGCGGAATATGTATAGCCACACCTCAAGGGCATTCCAGTTCCGGATTGGGTTCGCTGAGGTCTGGCCCGGCACCCACGGGTTGTTCGTCACCCTTGGTTCAACGGAGCGTTGGAAGGACTCGAGCCTCCGTTGCCCCATGAAACTCAGGCTCTGCGAGCCAAGTGCTTCGGCAATGGTCGTTGCTGCGGGCCCCAGTTTCAGGACTTTGCAGCACCATCTGAAGTCCCGTGCGGGTGGTCCAAATGTTGCCAGCGACTCCCAGAAACGGTCGCCTGCCTCCTTTCCAACTATCTCCACACCCCTCTTGTGCGCGAACTCGTGCACATACGCCACGGTCTCCGGGAACTCCAGTCCCGTGTTGATGAAGAAGAGCGGGGGGCTGTACCCGAGTGCCTTCTCCACTAGGAGATATGCCACAAGAGAGTCCTTCCCACCACTGAACCCGACGACGACGGGGGCCTCTATCCGCTCTACAGTCCGCCTGATGAACGCCAGTGCCTCCCTTTCTGCTCTGCGGAGGTCATTTTCGTTGGCCCTGACGGCGTCGTCCCATGTGGCACTCTTCGGGTTGACCTTTGGTGGTGTCGGGTCCGCAGCCTCGCGCACTTTGACCGCCACGCCACGTCCCCCAGCGGCAATCTCCACCCCTGTCATCCTTGCAGTCCCAACAGCGACGACCTCTCCCGAAGGTACTCTGACCCATACCTCATCGCCTACCGCCACTTGCGGGTCGCATGCCACCACGCCGGGCCGCAACAGGCTCGCGCCCTTCTTGAGGTATTCAAGCACCCCACTCTCACATACCACCCGCTTCCGGTTCGTGTACAGTGCTGCCCTCCGGGCCCCCTCAACCGTCGGGAGAAAGACATAGTGCCTTTCTGGGATGTCGAACCTGAGCCGTCCGACGATGTATCCATCGACCACTATCTCATACATCGCGTCCAGTGCGGGGATTTTGTTCATCACGACCGGCTTGTCTGATGGGACTAGATGTCTGCCCAGCTCTCTCCCGAGCTGTGCATCAACCGTGTCCCTGACCCTCCGGAGGTGACCATTCATTGCCGGAAACGGGTCTCCTGGTGGCGAGATCTCGACACGCCGCGGGGCCGCACCACAGACCGAGCAGGGCGACTGCGACACCCGCGGGACGTTGCACGTGTCGCACCAGAACAACCGTATTCTTGCGAGGAACGGTGGGTGGCCTCTCCGCGGTCTCCTTCTGCGCGCCAGTTTGTATTTCTCCTATGCCTCTATTCCCAACGAGCGGGTCTTCTCGTCTGTGGGCCGCCCGTCCTCGTCCCATCCACGTAGCCGATAGTACTCTGGCAGCATCTCGTCGAGATGGACGACCCTGTCACGTGAGTTCCCCTCTGGTAGTGGGACTGAAAACCGCTGTGGTAGCGCATCGTCCTGTCGTGTGAAGCCCTCTCTGATATTGAAGAGCCTCTCCATGTTCCAGATCCGCTCCCCCACCCTCAGGAGGCCCCTGCCGTCGAGTTCCAGTCCAGTCACTGCAGATGTGAGCTCGGCATAGTCGTCAACGCTCCATGCGAAGCTCGTGAAGCGGCACACGATGAGCGAGTCCATCGCTGCTGAGAGGTCCTGGAACAGGATTACAAGCTCCGCCTTCCCGTCTGTCCTGTCCCTGTCGACAAGGACAGGCACCCCCATTATTTCCGGGGCTATCATGTATGCCCTCAGATGGCACCCCCCACGGTTCGAGGTCGCATATGCAAGTGCGTGTCCCTGCGCGCCCCTCGGGTCGTATGCGGGTATCTCAAGGCCCTTCACATGCATTGCTACATTTGGGGCCCCATGTGCTGTTGCGAGTGCGCGCGCCCCGTCTGCAAGTCTGTCGCCCAGTCCCCGGCGGTGTGCAATGTCCTCCAGTAACTCTAAGAGGCCATCCGTACTACCGAACCGTAGTGGCGCGTCCAGTTTCTGCATTCCCACAAGTTCCATGGCACATGCAATCGTGCTGCCCACAGATATTGTGTCTAGGCCGAGCAGGTTACACTTGTGGCTTGCCGCTGCGATGAACTCAAGGTCATTGATACCACAGGCCGGGCCGAATGCCCAGATGGTCTCGTACTCGGGGCCGCCCACCTCCTCTCCGTATGCACGGCTTATCCTCCCACATCCAATTGGGCACCCATAACAGTGGTACCTGCGCACATGGAGGCGTTCGAGGAGCTTCTCTCCTGACACCCCATCGACATCGTTGAACGTGCCCTCTTGGAAGTTGTGTGTCGGCAGCATCCCATGTTCGTTGATGAGGTCGACCAGCACCGGTGTGCCATATACCGGTAGCGACTTGTTCGTCACCGGGCTCTTCTTGATCAGCCTGCGTGCCCGCTCGACCACCTCGCGGACATGGTCCTCGTTGTCCACTGGTGGTGTGGCCGTTCCATGGACCGCTATGGCCTTCAGGTTCTTCGAGCCCATCACAGCCCCCACGCCACCACGTCCTGCCGCACGGTGCTTGTCAGTGATAATTGATGCAATCTTGGCAAGGTTCTCGCCAGCGGGGCCTATGCATGCGACCTCGGCTTTCGAGTCTGTCTCTTCGCGTAGCGCATCAGTCGTACTCGCAGTGTCCATGCCCCAGAACCGTTTTGCGTCCCGGATCTCGACCCCCTCGTCATCTATCCATACGTACACAGGTCTACTGGCCCTCCCCTCTACCACTACCGCACAGTACCCTGCCTTCCTGAGATGCGCCCCAAAGTGTCCACCCACATGTGAGTCGAACGCCGTGCCGGTCAGTGGCGACTTTGTGACCACCACGGTTCGCCCGGCAGTCGGCACAGTTGTTGCAGTCAGGGGGCCAACTGCAAACACCAGGATGTTCTCAGGCGACAGTGGGTCGACCCCGGCGTGGAGCTGCTCATAGAGCACCTTTACCCCCAGCCCACGACCGCCAAGGTAACGTGTGAATGTGTCTGCTGAGAGCTCCTCTCTGTGCACTGTCTGCCTGGTGAGGGATATCCGGAGCAGAGTCATATCGTCTGGCGGTATCAAGCCTTGGGCCTCCTAGTCATTGAAAATGTTCTCGTCACGGTGAGGACATGTGATACACCGCTGCTTGTACCACAGGTAGACCTCCTTTGGCTGCTTGGCAAGACTGGCATGGCGGCTTGGGCAGAGCCAGCAGGGCCTGACCGGCTTCATCCATGAGTCACTGTACTTTGCCCACTTGTACCCCTCAACTATTGCAACGCCCGAGCTCGTACCCAGTCTGTCAGCACCAGCGTCTATCAGCCTCAGCGCGTCGGCAAACGTACGGATTCCACCTGCTGCCTTCACACCCATCCTGTCCCCGACGACCTCTCTCATCAGGCGTACATCGTATGGCGTAGCACCCATCGGCCCAAAGCCTGTTGATGTCTTGACGTAGCGTGCTCCCGCTTCCATCGCTATCTCACATGCCTCCCTCTTCTCGTCGTCCACAAGCAGGCCCGTTTCTAGGATTACCTTTACAGGCCTCCCGTCAGCCGCCGCCACCACACCCTCCATGTCACGCTTCACAAGCCCTCTGTCACCGTCACGCATGGCGCCAATGTTCATCACCATGTCAATCTCGTCGGCTCCAAGACGCACGGCATGCCGTGCTTCGGTTGCTTTCACCTCAGGAAGTGTGGCACCCAGTGGGAACCCCACGACACAGCAGACTTTTACATCGGTGCCTTCTAGCAGTCCGGCCGCGTACTCCACATGGACTGGGTTGATGCACACGGCTCCAAAACCATATGCCAGCGCCTCGTCACACAACTGCTTTATCTTGCCACGTTTGGTCTCGGGCTTCAGTACCGTATGGTCTATCATCCGCGCAAGGCTCTCTGGTGAGAGGTTCACGGGTGTACCTCCGGGCACCAAGAGCAGGCCGCCTCTATTATATTAATGCCTTCGAATGGTATGATGCGGGGCACACCCACCCCGACAGTCCACTACTGTGCGCCAAGATATGCCTGGATGTCGTCGAGGACCTCCTTCTGGAGCCGGATCACGTCGTGCACTTCAATCTCTTCAGCATCACGGACCACGGAGTTGAGCTGTACGACTGTGCCGACCGTTTCTATCGCGCTGAAGTCTACGGGGAACTCCACCTCTGCACCTTTGACTATCAACTCCGAACGTACTGGGTGGAGTGATATGCGGATGCTCCTCACAATCCCAATCCTGCGGGCCCGGCTGTCAAGCACCTCCTTTCCCAGGAGCCGGCCGGGCATGCTCAGTTCGTAGAGTTCCGCCTCAATCGTAGGCATCGGCTCGTCCGTTGTCATCTGGTATCGACCCCTGTCACAACCCCCATGTCTACGGGGATTTTAGGAGTGTGTATTACTGTCCACTGCACAGCCGTGTGGGCACACTTGTGACATTCCACCTCTGCTGTTGCGCTGCTGCGCCGTGCTGCCAGTGACACGGTGGTGGCGACCCCGCAGTATGTACATAGTGGTATTCATATATCCCGAAACGGGGCCGTACGTCAGAGGGGCCGGGATGCAGTGTGTCTCATGAGGCCCACCGCTGGCCACTCGTTCCAGGAGTAAGGCCTCACACCAGAGGACTGAAAGGCAAACATGAACAAGAGTTGTCCGCATTGGTCGGCGTCAAGTATGTTGTACGGGACGGCATCCGTCCCGGCACGCTCGAATACCGGGAGTACCAGGTGAGACTTGCCGAGATTGCCTCCTCAGAGAGCACCCTGATAGTCATCAGCACCGGTCTCGGGAAGACTGTGATTGCTGCACTTGTGGCGGCCAAGCGCCTCACCGAGTTCCCAGGGTCCAAGGTACTGTTCCTCGCCCCCTCGCGCCCCCTTGTAGACCAGCAGGCGCGCTTCCTCCGACGAGTGCTGCTCCTACAACCTGACCATGTGTCATGTATGACGGGCAATGACCCCCCTGATACGCGCCCCACCATCTGGGCCCAGAGCCGCGTCATAGTCATGACCCCACAGGCGCTACAGAACGACCTCGTACTTGGGCGTTACGACCTCTCGGATGTATCTCTTGTAGTCTATGATGAGGCGCACCGCGGTGTGGGCAACTACGCCTACACCTTCATCGCAGAGCTGTACGAGCGTCAGGCAGAACACCCACTCTCTCTTGGACTGACCGCCTCTCCAGGGCATGAGGCGGAACAGATACGCACGGTCTGCGAGAACCTGCGGCTGTCAAGGGTCGAGACCCGGACGGAGAAGAGCCCCGATGTCCGGGGCTATGTTGTGGCAGTGGAGACCATAGTCCGCCCCCTCCATCTACCACCAGAGGTCGAAGCGCTACGTGACATACTGTTCGGCCTACTTGATGACTATCTCAAGCCCCTGGCATCCTATGGATATCCGAAACCGAACCCCCGGCGTGTGAGCAGGAAGGAGATACTCGCGCTCCAGAAACAGATCCGCGCAGAGATTGGCTCATTCACCAAGGTCCCACGCCACCTGTTCCTCCTCGTCCGCAACCTCACTGCTGCGCTCCGACTGGTCCACCTGCTTGAGTTCGTCGGCACACAGGGCCTGGGCCCCACCCTCCGGTACATCCAGGGCATGTATGAGGAGATACGTAACAGGAAGAGTTCAAAGGGCGTACGGGATTTGGTCTCGCGGTCGGAGTTCCGGCAGTTCGAGGGGCTACTCCAGGCCCTGTTGTCAAAGGGGTTCCGACACCCGAAGGCCGACCTGATTGTGGAAGTTGTGAGCGAGCAGTTATCGGTAGACCCAGACTCACGAGTCCTCGTCTTCACACGCTTCAGGGACACCGCAGCTGAGATTGTTGAACTGCTGTCGGAGCTTGACAGTGTGCGTGTGAGCCGCTTCGTTGGCCAGAGCTCTAGGGCGATGGACCGTGGCTTCAGCCAGAAGACACAGATTGCCGTACTCGAAGGCTTCCGGAACAATGAGTTCAACGTCCTAGTGGCGACGCAGGTCGGGGAAGAGGGGCTCGACATCCCTGAGTGCAACCTTGTTGTGTTCTACGACTGTGTGCCGTCCATCGTGCCGTTCATCCAGCGTCGTGGGCGGACGGGTAGACGCACCCCGGGCCGCGTTGTCTTGTTCGTTGCCAAGAACACGCATGACGAGTTCTACTATTGGAGTGTGGTCAGCAAGTTGAAGCGCATGCCAAGTGCACTGCGGGAGTCAGAGGGCCCCAAGGAGCAGACAAGCCTTGAGGAGTTTGCAAAGGGTGGGGTGGGGCCGGATGAGGTCGTCCCTGCCACCAGCACACCCAGTCCCACTTCACAGCCCACCCGTCAGCCTGCAGGACAAGAACAGGTGAGCCTGATTGTGGACTCGCGCGAACTGCCAACATCCGTTGCCCGCGAGCTGGCACGTCTGGGAGTTGCACTGTCCGGTGAGAGCTTGGAAGTGGGCGACTATGTGGCGTCCGATGAGGTCGCGGTCGAACGAAAGGTGACCGAGGACTTCCTCCAGTCCCTCGTCGATGGTCGCCTCTTCTCTCAACTTAGTGCTCTCAGCTCAGCATACCGGCGTCCCGTCCTGATTGTAGAGGGTGGTCCACTGACAGGTGTGAGGGCAATCAACCCCGCATCAATATATGGTGCCCTGGCATCCATTGCAGTCCGGTTCCGTGTCCCCATTATCTGGACGCGGAGCGCAGAAGAGACCGCAAATGTACTGTACCGGATAGCACGGATGGAGCAGGTTGCATCTGGCCGACCACTGAGGATACGTCCTGGTGATAAGCGCTCACACGACGCAGAAGTCCTTGAGTACATCCTTGCCGGCTTTCCCGGCGTTGATAGCGTCATATCCCGCTCGCTATTGACGCACTTCGGCACGCTGGAGAAGGTCTTTGGCGCCTCGAAAGAGGAGCTCCAGCAGGTGCGTGGTGTCGGCCCGAAGACCGCCGGCACCATTCGCCGCCTCCTCAAGACACAGTATCCGCTTCATAGTGACGAATAGGACTGGACTGCAGTGACCCCCAGACCGTCTACTGTGCCCTGCACTCGCCCTAGTATACTGGGGGGTTCCTTCCCGGCCCCTTCCGGTACGCCTCCCGGAGTTTGTCTGTGACACTCCGGCTGAGGGCCCAGTACCTCTCATACTCGGTGTCGTTCAGTGTGACTAGGCTCAGCAGCCTGCGCAGCCTCATATACAGGTACGGGTCGCACTCATTGAGGCCACTCAGTATGCGCTTTGCCATCTCACGCCCCCGCATGTATATCCGGTCACACTCTACAAACTCATCTGCAATTGTCCTCACTGTTTCCGTGTCTGGTACTCTGAACCCCAGCTCTTTCATAATCGCGCCAATGTCCAGCGCTCTCTCAAGATCCGGGGTCGTGCCCGCCGGAAGGCCATCAAAGCTGCAGGTGGCGATGAATATGTTCTCGGCCGTGGCGCGCCAGCACTTCTGCATTATGTGTGAGTCGCCGTTCCCGGCCGGCTCGTATCCCTGCTGCTCAATCAGTCCTGCACGCTCAAGTTCCTTCAGGTGATAGCGCACAGTCTGTGCCTTCACCTCCCGGTCTGGCTCCCTCTCCTGCAAGAGTTCGCGTATCTCGTTGGTCGTCATGGTGCGGGCACGCAGGGCATGCAGGATTAGCCTCCTGCTCTCGTCGCTGAGTGCACGGACTGCTGCCGCAATCTCCTCCTCACCTGTCAGGATTCTCAGGGTGTCCACCATCTGTGACCTCCGACTCATCGGCGGGTGTCCCCCGCCGTCTGAATACCTGTCTGGCATCCGGTCTCGGCTACGACGTGCCGTTGTTAGTCAGCATGATGTTGTCTTCAGCCGCTAGTCGCGGCCGTACGAGAGGCCCTCCCTCTGAGCTCCTCTCGCAATGTTTCTCACGGGGCTTCTATGCGGGGACATAGATCCACTGACGCATGTCCTGCAGACATGGCACTCTCTTGATCAGCTTCTTCTTGAGCAGCTTCCGAAGTGCGTATCTAACAGTCCTAGGAGCAAACGACACCTTGTCAAGCAACTGCTTGGGCGTAACACCATCCTTACCATTCTTTCGCAGTATCTCAAGCACTATCATCTGGCTCTTTGTGAGCTTCAGGTTCTTCAACTCTTCTGCGAGTTCTTGGTCCGTCATCATTTTTCGGTTCACCTTATCTCTGCTGTGCAAACCAGCAGCACACAGTGTGTGCGTCCGCTCACTACCGTGTCGTAGCCACTTATTAACTTATCGCAGTCAGCAAGCAGCGTGTCGCGGTCAGCCACCGCGTCATCCGTGGGATAAGGACAGGTTCATTAGTACGACTCGTCACACTGCACCGTGACTGACCATGAAGAAGGCCGCCATACTCGCAGCAGGTAACTCGACACGTATGCTCCCACTCTCAGCCAACACCCCGAAACACCTCCTACCAGTGGGCGGGACACCCCTGATTTTCCATACTCTCCATGCCCTGGCGCACGCGGGCATCCGTGAGACCCTTGTCATCTACGGCTACCGGGGCCATCTACTCCAGTCGGCTATTGACGCCGAGGACTGGGGTGGCATGGCAGTCCGGTATATTGAGCAACGCGAACGACGTGGTACTGCCCATGCAGCCAGTCACGCCCGCGAGTTCGCCGGCAGCGACCCTGTCCTACTACTCAATGGCGATGTGCTCTTCGGTGCGGGGACGATTGACCAGCTGGTGCGATACCACGAGCAGGGGGGTTACAGCCTGACTGTGTCCGTATATCCAGTGGACAACCCATCCGCATATGGTGTACTGGATGTCCGTGATGGCGTGGCGGTCGGTCTGGTCGAGAAGCCCCCTCCAGGCAAGGCACCCAGCAACCTGATCAACGCAGGCATGTACTGTGCCACGGATGAGCTGTGGGATGCTATTGACAGCATCGAGCTGTCAGAGCGCAACGAGTACGAGATTACAGATGCCATTGCCAGGCTCATCAGTAAGGGGCGCGTCGGTGCATTCACAGTCCCCTCATGGTGGATTGACATTGGGCGCCCATGGGATCTGTTGGAGGCCAACCGGTTCGTCTTGGGCGAGGCCTCATCGCGGATTGATGGTGTGGTCGAGGACGGGGCGACTCTGAAGGGCACCGTGATTGTCGAGGCTGACGCGACTGTGCGGGCCGGTGCGTATATCGAGGGGCCTGCCTACATTGGCCATGGCTCCACCGTTGGGCCCAACTGTTACGTCCGGCCGCATACTTCCCTGTGTGGCCGCGTCAAGATTGGCAACGCCGTGGAGGTCAAGAACTCCATACTCATGGACGGTACGAACGTGGGGCATCTGTCTTACGTCGGGGACTCTATAATTGGTCAGCACGTGAACTTTGGTGCCGGGACGATTACGGCCAACCTCCGCCATGACAACCGGAACATACGTGTAACAGTGAAGGGTGAACGGGTGGACTCAGGGCGGCGGAAACTGGGTGCCATTGTGGGCGACAATGTGAAGACTGGGATTGGGACATGCATCGCCCCCGGAGTGGTCATCCACCAGGGCGCGCGCACTGGTATGGGCGTGATTGTCGACTGCGACATCCCCCCATATACGCTCGTCCTTGCTCGTCAGCCCCAGACGACAGTGGAGCTTGAGCTATCAGGATGACTGGCAGGCCGCTACAAACACCAAGAGAGTGGAACTCGGTCGTGAAAGACCCTCGCAGAGTGGATGTGCTGTTCGGCTATTGCTTCCCCTCAAGTTACCGTGCCGGGATGACCAGTCTGAGCACCCACCTCTTCTACGCAGCCCTGAACCAGCGGGAGGACACCTCCTGTGAACGGTACTTCCGACACGATGTCCCGTCACCAGGGCACTCCCTTGAGAGTGGCCGGCCCCTATGTGACAACCACATTGTGGGGTTCTCTCTCACCTACGAGGAGGACATCCTCAATGTTGTCCAGATGCTAGAGGCCGGCGGTGTCACCCCGCTTACCGCCAGACGTTCCCCTGATGACCCGGTTGTAGTCCTTGGTGGTCCTGCTGTGAGTGCGAACCCCGAGCCGTACGTCGACTTTGTCGACGCCTTCGTGATTGGTGAGGGCGACCTCGTCATCCACCGGATAGTTGACGTAGTCCGTGAGGCCAGCTCGCGCGACGCAGTCCTCGATGCCCTCGCCGACCTGCCTGGTGTTTATCTCCCTGTACGTGAGCAACCATTCGTCGAACGCATCATACTGCCTGCGCTCGACCCGCTGTTCCACCCCACCGCACAGGTGGTGCCGGATGTGGCAACTGGGTCACGGCATGAGCCTGTGTTCGGGCGGTGCCTCCTCGTTGAGGTCACTCGGGGCTGTGGTCACTCCTGCAAGTTCTGCCTTGTGGGACACATCTGCCGTCCGCGTCGGTCGCGCTCCGTGGGGCGATTGCAGGAGATCATTGATGAGGGCACCCGTCTGACCCCGGTCGGAAAGGTGGCACTGATTGGTTCATCCCTTGCCGACATGGGTCGCCTCGAGGAACTGGTCGCATGGACTGTCGACCGTGACCTCGGCGTTTCTGTGCCGTCACTCCGTGCCGACTCTGTGACAGCCGACCTGCTTGCAGGCCTTGTGATTGGGGGACAGCGGGTGCTGACGATTGCGCCCGAGACCGGTTCGGCCCGGCTCCGGTACTCGGTCGGAAAGGCGATAGACGACTCCGTGATAGAGGGGGCCGTGTCACTTGCAGCAAGTGTCGGCATGCGTTCTGTCAAACTGTACTTCATAGTCGGCCTGCCGGGGGAGACCGATGCCGATGTACATGCCATTGCTGGGCTGGTACGCAGGCTTGCACGCTCTCATGACATCAGGATGACCGTCAGCATCACGCCTTTCGTGCCAAAGGCACACACGCGTTTTGAGTCTGCACCACAGTTGCCCGTTCCAGAGATCCGCCGTCGCCTGCGAATGGTCCTCCAGGGCCTGCGGGACGTGCCCCGTGTCGCAGTCGAGTCGCTCGACCCACGGCATGCCCGCATCCAAGCGGCCCTGTCCATCGGCGACAGGACATTGGGCCAGGTGATACTCCGTGCGGCGAGCTATGGTGGCCTTGGTGGGTGGCGTCGTGCAGAACGGGAGACCGGCATCCCCATGTTGGGCCTCCCGACAAGGGACCGGGCCTCTCTCTCCCCGCCTCCGTGGGCCTTCATCCGACACCCGTCGGCGAAAGGCACTAGTCGTGAAAGATTATAAGCAAAAATCCAGAGCTGCACTTGAGATACGTCGCTTGTGACTGTGCACTCCACAGTCTGGTGATCCCTCATGTCTGACGAAGACTTCAGGAAGGCATTCCCGGCCCTCAGCAGGGAGCTGGAGTCCGGGGATACCGTCCGGTATAGAATTGGCGGAGTCCGTACATTGTCCGAAAGTGCAGATCCGGAACCCACTGATCACTTCACACCTGACGTGGTGGACTTCATCCGGAGGTGTGACACAGAGGAGCAGGCCATGGAGATTGTCGATTTTCTCCTCAAGCGTGGTGAGATTAGCAAGTCGCAGGCTAAGGCAATCAAGGCACAGCTGAGGACTCAGGGCGTCCGTAGTTTCGGTAGCAAGAAAGAGGCAGGGCACTACCTCCGTCATGGTCTGGGCTGAGGGCCTGGGCGTGGCACGGCTGGTATCTCACAGCAGCAGCCCTTGGCCTGTCAATAGTGCAGCGAGTTCCTTGGGCGTCATCTCAGAGGCCTCCTCTGGTATGTGGTGGTGCCCAACAGTGTCCGGTGGACTGTGCACCATACAATGCTCCCTGTTCACGGTGGGGTGTACACACCACGTTCTTTTGCCCACGCTATTGTTTCTGGGTCACACCGCTTGAGTTCCCTTTCTGGGAACTCGCTCAACAGCTTCCAGCCTATGTCGAGGGTCTCCTCAAATGACCGGTCCTCGTATTCCCCCTGGTCTATGAACTGCTGTTCGAACTCGTCCGCAAACTTGAGGTACTTCTGGTCCCGGTCTGTGAGCGCTTCGCTCCCGACCACCGCCACGAGGTCTCGCAGGTCTCGTCCCTCTGAGTATCCGTAATAGAGCTGTGCCTGTACCTCCTTGTGGTCGAAGCGGGTCATCCCCTCGCCAATACCTTCCTTCATCAGTCTGCTGAGTGATGGCCCCGGGTCTATTGGCGGGTATATGCCCCTCCTGTGGAGGCTGCGGCTGACGATTATCTGCCCCTCAGTAATGTACCCGCTGAGGTCTGGGATTGGGTGTGTCATGTCGTCTTGGGGCATTGACAGGATTGGCATCTGAGTAATGGTGCCCTTGCGGCCCCTGATCCGGCCAGCACGCTCGTATATCATGCTCAGGTCTGTATACAAGTAGCCCGGATAACCACGCCGTCCCGGGACCTCAGACCTGGCAGCACTGATTTCACGAAGGGCCTCCGCATAGTTCGTCATGTCTGTCAGCAGTACCAGCACATGCATGTCAGCCTCGTAGGCAAGGTACTCGGCTGCGGTGAGGGCTGCACGCGGTGTGATTATTCTCTCTATCGCAGGGTCATTCGCGAGGTTCAGGAAAAGGGCCGTGTGGTCGAGGGCCCCAGTCTTCTCAAAGGAGCTTATGAAGTACTGCGCCTCAGTAGCCGTAATGCCCATTGCTGCGAACACGATGGCGAACTCCTCCTCCTGGCCGGGAATCTTGGCCTGCCTCACAATCTGGGCTGCAATGCGGTTGTGTGGCAGTCCGGCACCAGAGAAGATTGGGAGCTTCTGTCCACGTACCAGCGTGTTGAGCCCGTCAATGACCGATAGCCCGGTCTGGATTGGCTGTCTCGGATACTGTCTGGCATACGGGTTGATGGGCGAGCCATAGATGTCCCACCTGTCCTCAGCATGTAGTGGTGGTCCGCCATCCAGCGGCCTGCTGGAGCCGTCTAGGACTCTGCCAAGTATGTCCATTGACACCGGCAGCTTCAGGGTCTCGCCGGTGAAGCGGACGGCAGTTGTGTCCGTGTCCAGTCCGCTCGTGCCCTCGAACACTTGTACGACCGCCCGTCCGCGGCCTGTTTCCAGGACGGTCCCGGTGAGCAGGTCCCCGTTCGGTGCAAGGATTTTCACGACCTCATTGTATGCAACATGATGGGTGTTCTCTACTACGATGATGGGGCCTCTCACATCAGAAACGGTCCGGTATACAACAGATGAGTGCTTTGACATGACACGGGGCCGCCTTTGCTAGGTCTTGCAGCTGCGCCTCGCGTAGCGTGCATGCGCTTTAAGACTTTATGTACGGGCTCACATGCTGGGCTCCTGTACTGTGTTGTCCGGATCCTGCTCTTCTATGGGCTCGACCACATAGTGCCCGCCCTCCATCCTGAGTGCCGCGCCACGCACAAGCGCAGCTGCTATCTTGTTCCTTGCAGAGGCCAGTATCCTGTTGAATGTTGGCTGGCTCACGTCCATCATTTCACTCGCCTCTCGCTGGTCGAGCCCCTCAAAGTCTGCGAGCCGGATGGCCTCGAACTCGTCCACAGTGAGCAGTATCTCTTCCAGCTCTCGGGCCGGTATGCCTGCAGGTTTGTAGACTGTGACTGGCGGTGTACACCTCACTCTTCTACAGCGCTTCCTGCGTGGCATGACCGGGCGGTTCGTCCGTTCTCTGAAAAGACTTACGCAGTGCCAGTCCATTGATGTTTTAAGCAGATGCAGCAGCAGTGAACAGTGGTGCCAGATGACTAGTACATGCTACCTCTGTGGAGCACCCTCCACTGTGGAGGGTCTCTGTGCGTCCTGCTATTCCCGGGAGCACCCACTAGTCCGTGTGCCGGCCACAATAACAGTTGTTGTGTGCAAGCGGTGCGGTGCTGTCAAGGTTCCCAGGGGCTGGCAGGTGCTCGACCACTCCCGCATGGGCCCCGATGGCCCCCTCCGACAGCAAGTGCAGGTCGCTCTCGGACAGCATGTGACACACCTCGTGCCAGGTGTTCAATTGGGGGTCGAGTTCGGGCGCCGCCTCGACCGTGTGCTGGAACTCACACTGACGGCATCTGGCAGGCCACACCCCTCTCTACCACCCTGCCGTGAGCAGCACAGCCTACAGGTCCGGTTTGAGTACAATACTTGCACCACATGTAGCATGATGAGTGGTGGGTACCATGAGGCTGTCCTCCAGATCCGTGCAGATGGCCGACACTTGACCGAGGCGGAGGAGTCTGAGATCGCCACACTCGTCATGGATCATCTAGAAGCCGAGTATGGCCGTGACACCAAGGCGTTCATATCGAAGGTCACCCGGACACGACACGGGATTGACCTTCTCGTCGGTTCTGAACACCTGTGCAGGAAGATTGCTGACGACCTCGAGTCGCGATACCTTGCTATGAGAAAGGAGAACTACAAGGTAATCGGCCAGACACGTGGTGGCAAGGACAAGTATCGTATCACAGTCCTCATCCGGCTCCAGCGTTTCTCTGTTGGCGACTTTGTCCGGGTGATGGGTCGTCCCTGTCAGGTGCTCGCACTGGGCCGTGGCGGCCTCACTTGCTACGACCTCCAGTCCCATAACAGCTTCACCGTGAGCAGGAGGAGTGCCAAATGGCGTACAGTCGAGTTCATTGCGCCGGCCTCCGCCAAACGGGACTATATGGTCGTGTCACAGAGTTACGGCCAGCCCATACAACTCATGGATATGGTGACGTATGAAACGGTAGAGTTGGATGACGGCCCTCCCTTGGCCTCCGTGGGGGTGGGAGCCATTGTGTCTGCGCTCCCACTCGACGGCAGACTATACGTCCTGCCCGCTGGTGGCCCATGACACTCACGTGGTGTTCCGGTTGTGGTGCAGGGTGTGTACGGCCCCCTGCGCCTTCCGTGGGCCCTCCATGTCGGTACGCTTAAATGCTCACTCTTCGAGCTCACCTGTAGCCTAGAAACATTCGTCCGGCTATCAAGTGGAGGATTATTTTGGCACGTCGCGGTAAACCGTCCAACCAGCAGCCTGCTGATGCAGAGCCACAGAGAGTACGTGTCCCGGACCGAGAGGCCGGGGAACTGTTTGCAACAATCATTCAGATGTTGGGGTTTGACAGAGTTCGTGTGAGGTGCGAGGACGGCAACATACGCATCGCCCGGATTCCGGGGCGGATGAAGAAGCGAGTATGGATGCGTGTCGGTGACCTTGTACTCATCGTGCCATGGAGCTTTCAGAGTGACCAAAAGGCCGATGTCGTATGGAGATACAAGGCCAATGAGATTGACTGGCTGGAAAGACGTGGAATCCTCAAGATGTTCTGACGGGCGGCTCCGGCAGCGCGTCTGTGCTCGTGAGCAGTCAGCAGTGTTCTTTGTCAAGCGCAGTAATGACCTCCGTTTCACTGGGGCCCGTCCGTTTCCGTACGGTCAGTCATTCAGTTGTTTCGATGGGCTGCGTTTGCAAGTGTTTTTCAGCATGCGGGCCAGTATATGTCATTTGAGGTGCACATGAGTAAGGGGTTGGGTGACTGTGACATGAGGCGCATCGATACCAAACGCAAGCTTATCGAGGCCGAGCTGGAAAGGCGGCGGATGCGGCAGCGAGATGCTGATGACCTCAAGGTGGTAGAGGGTGTCATCGACACGCCCACTTTGAAGGCCGTATACAAGCTACTAAACCGTGGGACACTCCGTGCGCTCTATGGTGCAGTCAGCACAGGAAAGGAGGCCAACGTATACAGGGGCATCGATGCGCAGGGCAAGGCAATCGCTGTAAAGATATACCGTGTCACAACAGCAGAGTCCGACTTCATGCTTGAGTACATCGTTGGCGACCCCAGGTTCGGGCGCGTCCGGCGGAGGAGCCGCGCACTGATTACACAGTGGGCAATGAAAGAGTTCAAGAACCTCCAGCGATATCATGCGGCCCGAATTCGTGTACCCGTTCCAGTTGACATTCAGCGCAATGTCCTCGTTATGGAGTTCATTGGGGACGCCGAGTCTGGAGTTCCCGCGCCCCTCCTCAAGGATGCGGAACTCCCCTCGCCCGTTGACACGTACAATGAGATAGTCGACATGATTGAACGGGGCTACAGGGTTGCGCAGCTCGTGCATGCAGACCTCAGCGAGTACAACATCCTCTGGTGGGACGGGCCAGTGTTCATTGACGTGTCGCAGGCCGTGCTGACTGGGCATGACAATGCCACACGGTATCTCTATCGTGACATTCAAAACATCTCGCGTTTCTTCAGAAAGCTGGGCGTTGACACAGAAGAGCCCGAAGTGATAGTGCAGCACATCATGTCGTCTGGTGAGTAGAGTAATGTTGTACCATGAAACAATCCGGGTGCCACTAGAACGGGTCGGCGTCATTGTGGGCCGCAATGGACGGGTAAAACGACGGGTTGAAGAGTTGACAAATGCCCGGGTTGATGTATCACACGACGGTGTAGTGACGATTACGAGCCCTGAGGACAATGAGGACCCGGTCCTCCTCTGGAAGGCACGCGACATGGTGCGGGCCATGGCCCGTGGCTTCAGTCCAAGCCGTGCCCTCTCTCTTGTAGACGACGACTATCGTCTGGTGGTAATCTCCCTCCGTGACTTTGTCGGGACATCCCCGAACCAGCAGCGTCGGGTTGCAGGCCGGATCATAGGTGAGCATGGTAGGACGCGCAGACTGATTGAACAGACCACTGAAACCATGGTATCTGTGTATGGGCGCACGGTGTCAATCATCGGTACGAGTCCAGGTCTCGAGTATGCTCAGCGTGCCATCATGATGCTCATCGATGGTGCGCCTCACGGTGTTGTGTACGCGCGCCTAGAGCAGATGCGCCGTGAGCTCAACCGCTATCATGCGGAGATCTGGGAGTCCTCAGTGCGGTAGCGTGGCTGTTGTTGCTCTGGTATCAGTAACATGTCCACTAATAAGCTGTCCCGTCGTCCTTTGGTTGCGATGAGTGAACCGACGAGTCCATCGACACCGGACTTCATGAGTATCTCCCCCGCAGAGTTCTTCTACAGGAACCGCCAGATGGCTGGTTTTGGCAACCCGAGCGTGGCAGTCTTTTCAGCAGTGCGCGAAATGGTCGAGAATGCCCTCGATGCCTGTGAGGACGCACGACGCGCACCTGTTGTCCGTGTTGACGTCCACAGTCTATCCCACGACCGCATTGAAGTGACGGTGGCTGACAATGGTGCCGGTATCCCCTACGAGCATGTCCCAGAGGCGTTTGGTCGTGTCCTATATGGCAGCAAGTTCGCCACACGCCAGCGGCGTGGTACGTTTGGCCTGGGAGTGTCAATGGCCGTACTGTATGGCCAGATCACCACGGACAGTCCAGTGATTGTCCACACCCGGCCCCCTGCGAGCACTGGCCGGCGCTATGAGATACTGATTGACATTGAGAAGAACCGGCCAGTGGTCGAGTCAGTAACCGACATGCTACGCCCACAGGAGGGCACTACGGTGACAGTCCGTCTGAAGGGTGACCTGCGGAACCGTGACCGCATCGTGCAGTATCTCCGGCTGACCTCTGTGGGCTCGCCACATGCCCGGCTCGGACTTACCATTGATGGTTCGGAGGTGCTGGACATCGGCCCAGCGACCAGAGTACTCCCAACCCCTCCGGTGGTGACGCGGCCACATCCTCGTGCTGCTGACCTTGAGCTGCTGCGCAGACTTGTCAGTACCCGGCCGACCACACGACTGCGGGACTTCCTCGTCTCGTCGTTCCAACAGGTGGGCCGACAGTCAGTGTCGCGATTCGTCCAGTTCGCGTCGCTGAGTCCAAGTCGTCCAGTCGGTACACTGTCTCGTGACGAGCTGGCACACCTGAGCGATGCACTGCAGAAGTACCCCGGGTTCGGCCGGCCGGATGCGAGCAGTCTGAGCCCTATTGGGCAGGAGGGGTTCGTGCGTGCGGTCGAACAGGTCTTCTCGGCGTCGTGCGTCAAGTATGGCGCACGCCGGCCGGCCGAGTGGCATGGCAACCCGTTCATAGTGGAAGGGGTAGTTGCCACCGGGGACTCGTTTCCAAGCTCAGATGTCCCACAGTTATACCGGTTTGCCAACCGTGTCCCCCTTCTCTATGATGCGGGCGACGATGCACTCCAGCGCACAGTCAAACGCATCGACTGGAAACGCTACGGGCTCGGCCCGGACTCTCGCTTTGCAGTCTTCCTCCACCTGTGCTCCACTCGCATTCCGTACCGGGCTGCTGGCAAGCAGTCGGTCGATACGGTGCCAGAGATTGAGGCGGAGACCACACGGCTCCTCCGGTCACTTGGCCGGGCACTATCTCGTGTGGTCGAACGGCAGGCCCGGGCAAGACACGAGTCCCGGCGGAGGCGCAGCCTCCTGAAACACCTACGTCTGATTGCCAAGTTCAGCGCGTCCCTTGCCGGCATTGACGAGCCACCCGATGTCCGGCCACTTGTAGATGGACTGTTCGAGGCGAGTGATGATGACTGACCGTCGTGACCGTGCACGTGAACTCCTCATGTTGTTAGGACTTCAAGTCCTCGACTCCATAGAACGTGGTGAGTTCCCAGTCCTCCACATTCCTGACCGCAGGACTAGCAATATTGTGTATGACCCCTCCCGGGGCCGCTTTGTGCTGGGCGGCTCGGTCCAGGTGCGTGACGCCCGCAATACGAAACACCTGCGTAGCTTCGTGCAGCTGATGTGGGCTGCCACATTCGCAAAGCAACTGCTCGAGTCTGGGAGGACGAGTTCGCTCCGCGACCTCTATTACTCCAGTGAGGCCTTCGGGATTGACTTCCGTAACCAGGCCGAGTCTAACCGTATTGTGACCGACCTTGAGAGTCTGACAGGCATGCCACGTGAGGAAATGGGGATTTTTCCTGACGAGCACTCCTCTGTGTACGGCCCGGTCACGATGCGGTACACCGTGACGGGATACGAGGGTCGTGAGGTCGACCTGACCGTGAGTCCCGACGGCCTGCCCATTGGCCCCGCACTCACTACGGCCGAGCCTGTCGACACCGACGCTGAGATTGTCCTTGCTGTGGAGTCTGGCGGTATGTTCTCACGTCTCATCGAGACCCGTGCGTGGGAAAAGTACCATGCGGTACTCGTGCATCTCGGAGGCCAGCCACCACGGTCTGCAAGGCGTCTGATGCGGCGTCTGCACGATGTCCTTGGCCTCCCCGTGTTTGTGTTCACCGATGGTGACCCATGGGGTATGCATATTGCCCGTGTGATCGTTTCGGGCAGTGCAAATGCCGCACACATCGACAGGCTCACAGTCCACGACGCAGAGTGGATTGGTGTGACACCGGCAGACATCCGGGACTACTCGCTGCCCACTGACCCGCTGACTGATGCGGATTTGAAGAGGCTCAGCGACTTGTCAATAGACCCACGTTACTCCGACCCGCCCTGGTGCGACTACATCGTCGAGTTCAGGTCTTTGGGCCGGAAGGCCGAACAACAGGCCTTCAGCAGGTATGGCATTGACTTTGTCGTGGACACCTATCTCGCAGACAAGCTGGGCCAATAGTCCCCAGGTCTATGACAGCAGGACAAATGCAACCCCTGCATATGCTATGACCGCCTGCAAGATGACCAGTGCCATGACGTTGCGTTTCTCCGTAATCCTCGTCAGATACGGCAGGATCCAGTAGACCGTGAACGGCCCCACCACTTCCAGAGTACCGTCCTCTCTTGGTGAGGCGAACTTTGCGTACTCAATCCGTGTTCTCCTCACGTAAATCCTGTACGCGATGTACAGGAGGAAGTTCAACAGGAACGGTGCATAGAGGATGACCGCAAGACGGTCCATGTTCCCAAGGATTAGTGCTGCTGCCATTGCTGCACCCAGTGGTAGCCTGCCCACATCGCCTGGCAGTATCCTTGCCGGGTACCTGTTGAATATCAGGAACGCGGCCGAGGCCCCCAAGAGGGCTGCAGCGACTACAACCGCATTGGCCTCCCCTCCCGTCAACGGACTCCCGTCACAGAGTGGTGCGAGGGCCAGGTATATCAACACCGCAGAGGCGTTCACTGTGCTGAGCCCTGCTTCAAGGCCGTTCATCCCACCATACATGTTCGTCGAGTCAATGATGAACGTCATCATCAACGGCACCACGACGAGGGGATAGACCACTCCTAAGTCAAGTGTCCCAAGAAAGGGTACAGCCATGGTGCTGGTGCCGACATTGAGCGCCGCCATTGGGACTGACGCGACTAGTGGGAGGATGATTTTGGTCCTGTTCTTGAAGTCCAAGTTGTCATCAAGTAGGCCAATCATCCCTGCCATCAGCACTGCTACCAGCGCTGCGAGGAGCCCGACATCTACCGACTTGCCCTCGATGAATGTTGTCATGCCGATGACTACAAGTAGGCCGCTGGCTATTGCAAAAAGGACGACGAACCCGCCGCCCTTTGGGACTACCGGTCGGTCGGGCTTGTGAACGTCTACACCTGTCATCCCTCTTTCTCTGAGCATGCTGATTGCTGATGGCGTCACTGTGGCCACCACTAGAAAGGCCACGATAAGAGATACTATCGGCTCTAACACCTCTCATTCCTCACTCGGCTCGTATGTGTTGCACTCGTCCTATGTTTCATGGTGACGTTGGGTCCGGGACTGGTTGGCTTCGTGGTGCTACCTCTGATAACCCTTTCTGGGTGCAGGGCTTGAACGTCCGAAACCAATAAAAAGCGAACTCAGAGTCTGAGCCCACTGTTCGCGGTCCAGTGTACATTGAAGCCGCTGTCGCGAGCACCCTTCCAACATGGTGATACGCATTGAGCATGCTCCATAGAAGGATTGCAACCGTCCTGCTGCTCACTCTCTTTGTAGCAAATGGTGCCATGGTGCAGTTGTTGCCCAACACGGCCGTCCAGCCTGTGTACGTGACAACTGTAGCCCAACAGGGGCAAACCATGGCTCAGTCCACAGTTGATGCCAGAGTCCCATACGTTGATGCACACTATGGCAATGCTGACGGCATAATCGACCCTTGGGAGTACGCATTCAACTATACCGACCCTGTGACTGGTGCAACCGTATATCTGGAGCACAACGGCACTGTACTGTTCATTGGTATCAAGGCCAATACCGGCGGCTGGGTCGCAATCGGCTGGCAGGACTCGCCCTCGGCCTTTGCCACGGCCGGTCTGGATGGGAGTGACCTGCTCTTTGGCTACGCTCCTGGGGACTCGACTGTCACAGTCCAGCGGGTGACTCCCAATGATGCCGTCACAGTCCACTACAAGCTCTACTTCAGGAACGGCACGTTGGTGGAAGAAGGAGATGCCCCCGGTGACGAGTCGGGTGCACTGCAGGAACAGTCTCTACTGCAGATGTACAAGGACTCCATTGTTGGGATGCGCGTCGGCGAGGTGCGTCACTTTATAGTCCCTGCGTCCAAGGCATACACAAACCCCTCCCACGACCTGTATGGGGAGGACCTCGAGTATGTCATCACACTGAACCGTATTGGTGAGAACCGCGACAACCCTGCCAGTGGCAGCCACATTGTATATAGTGACCAACATGGTGTGTGCCCATACCAGCACCTCCCTGACGATGACCAAGGGCGAGTCCTTGCAGCCAATGCCAGCGAGGTCGTGAGTGGTACTACCCGGATCACACAGTTGGAGTACTCCATCCGGATGGACTCCAGCGACCAGGATGACATCACACTCCTGAACGGTACCGATATCAGTTACCCGATGGTTCTCTTGGTCGGCGCCAGTGAGGACTGGACACAGTTCCCAATGTCCCATACTGACTGGTCGTCCCCGATAATGATGACCCTCCTCCCGAACGAGCGCCCAAAAGTCACGGTCATACAGCCCGAAGCTGGGACTGCGGTGCAGTGGATTGCAACAATTGAGGTCTCGGTCACTGACAACACGTTTGTCCGTACGCTCACGTGCCGTATTGATGATGACGAGTGGAGGACACTGAAGTACGACTTCAAGAGTGGTACGTGGAAACTGAAAGTTGATGTGTCCGACTATGGTGAGGGCATCCACACGCTGTTGTTCAATGCTACGGATGCCTCCCATGTGAGTGCTTTCAAGTCGGCGCCACTGCCAATTGACCGTCCATATATGCCCCTTATGGGCATGGGTCTCAGTGTGCAGCGAGTCCTCAAGACACTGAAGTATCACCTCACACTTGTTACGGATACGTTCAATGTCACAAACGAGGCCTCCGTCCCGGTGGAGTCTATCGATGTGTACCTCCCAGCTGTGTGGTCTTCCAAGTTGCTCTGGGTGAAGGCCAAGGACACGGAGGGGAACCGGCTCCGCATTGTGGGGCTTGATGAGGAGTCTGGTCTGCGACACTGGAAGGTCTTCCTCTTCGAACCGGTTTCTCTTGGCGAGTCCTACCAGTTCCAGCTGTCAATGTATTTCCACTCGTTGCACAGCATCACAAACCGTGAAGACTACCTGTACTCCATAAGCTTTCTCAAATACCCCGTTGTCCCCTACGTGCTGAACACGGCCTCCCTTACAGTCGACCTGCGGAGCGGTGAGGACTTCCGTGGTGGCAACCCGGCCTTTAGGGCATATGACATCGCCCCGATGACTGTCGAAGACCTGACCTTCACAATCAAGTCCTATACGCCTCTCATCCATGCCCGGAGGACAACACGTGTTACTGTCGACCCGTGGGGCTGGATGACTTACGAGGAGACAGTGTTCCTTGACAATGTGGGCCCGGCTAGGGAGAACATCTTCACGTTTACGCTCCCGAGCTACTGGTATGGTGTCAAGGTCTACGACGACGTGGGAGTGCTCGGCGCCTCACAGCACAGCATCTACGAGAAGACCCCGGAGTCGGATGTGTATACCCTCAAGCCGTGGAACGATACGGTGTCTCTATCAATCAACCTGAGGGACGACCGGTTTGGAAAGGATGCTTTCTGGCCGGGCTACAAGTACACGTTCCACGTTTCATATCACATCCAGCTCGCGGCCCATCAGGTGGGCAGCCCACTGACGGGGGCGAAAGTTGAGATCCCAATGGCAACACTCTCTGAGGTGCTGGTGCTTGAGCATGTGGTCGAGGTCGTCACTCCCATGTCCGTCACGGTGTCGAACATAACCGCGGGGTCCCGCACCCTGTACGGCCTGTTCGGCACAGTCTACCGGTTCGTCAACTACAATACTACAAAGTACAACCCGCCCGAGATTGCCCTCTCTTACTCGCTCACCGCCGGGGTACTTGCAAGGCCAATGCTTTTCGCATCTATCATCGCCATTCTGGCAGCTGTCTATGTGTCCCTCAGAAAGGCTGAGTTCGCAGTCGCCGGCGGTGAGAGCGAGGAGGCCGCAGCAAGGCTCGAGGCCACACGGGTCGGAGCGCCACCTGACATTCTCAGGCGTTTTGCAACACTGTACTCCAGAAAGACAGCCCTCACACTGGACCTTGAGAAGCTTAGGGCCGCCCGAGCACGTGGCAAGGTAAAGGCCCGTGAGTACCGGATGCGTGAGCACCAGATGACCGAAGAGCTCGAGAAGATTGACAGCGAACTGCCAGCAGTCCGCGACGAGCTCATAAGCTATGGCCCGAGATACCGTACCATGATTGGCCAGCTCGAACTCGAAAGTGAGAGGATTGAAGGGGCAAAGGCGGGCCTCGCACAGCTGAAGAAACGGAAGAAGCGGATTAGCACTGGTGCTTACGAGCGCATGCGTGAGGACTACCTGAAGCGTATCCGAAAGGCAACAGCTGCCATCGACCGCATCATCATGTCGCTACAGGAAGAGGCAGGCGACTAGCACAGCCGTACTGTACTGTCGCCTGTTTCGTAGGCAGTCCCACTGTGTCACAGCCTCTGATGGCAGTATCGACGTTGCACTGGGACTAGCATGTGGATACTAGACAGTCGGCTCTACCAGTATCTGTGACTGGTGCCAGGTCGACCTCGTCGTTGGTGGGTGCTGCCTGTACCGTCCGGTTGATGGCCTTGTAGCAATCCTTATGTGCGGTCAGGTGGTAGGTCTTTGCCCATAGGGGGTTCATCACATGGACGACCAACTGGTGTTCCATAGAGACCGCATAAGCGCTGGCGACCTCATCAGTCCCGGGACACGCACCTGGGACATGTACACGTACCTCAAGTCGAACCCACGTGTCCAGTCGTATCTCCGGACTGCAAACCGGATGGCGGTCTCGCGGTTGGGGTATACTGACCACGGTCCTGTACATGCTGAGGTCGCTACTTGGAACGCGCTGAGGGCCTTCGACATACTTGAAGAGAGCTTCCAGCCCAACGTTGTTGCCGAAGGCATCGGTGACATTGATGATGCGAGGCTTGTCGTCCTGGCGTCTACCTATCTCCACGATACAGGGATGGTCGTCCATCGGCTGGAACACAACCAGGCCTCTGTCCACCTTGCTGCGCCTATCCTCCAGGAAAAGCTTGACGAACTATATCCCGACCCGGGGCAGGCGACCGACATCATGTCCATGATCCTGCACAGTATCTATGCCCATGATGACAACACTCAGTGTCTGACCCTTGAAGCGGGTATCACAAAGATTGGTGATGGCTGCGACATGACGAAAGGGCGTACGATAGTCCCGTTCCACAAGGGCAAGGTCGACATACACTCGGTGAGCGCACTTGCAATTGATGATGTGGCCCTCTCTACCGACCCTGAGAAACCCCTGCGGATCACAGTGACAATGGACAACCCCGCTGGTGTGTTCCAAGTACAGGCAGTACTTGAGAAGAAGATATCGACCTCTGGCCTCCAGGATTACGTTGTCATTGATGTGATTGTCAATGGTGAGCGTCTGGTGCTCTCAAGAGTGAAACGTCTGTTCCGGGTCCATGTGGAGGAGCCCCCGGGTCCGTTGAGTATGAAAGAGAAGAGGGCATCATCAAAGACGCACTATGAAGATGATGAGTGAGGTGGTAGCCCCGTCCGGATTCGAACCGGAGTCGCTGGGGGTCTTCACCGGGGGCATCCCGCCCGACGGTACCAAAACCCAGTATGCTTGACCGCTACACCACGGGGCTATCCTTCTGTTGTGCTGTCGTCTGCCGGAGTGGACAGGCCGAACGGGCGTCCATTGTCGAGGACATGCTCCGGGATGCGGTCCTTCCACTTCTCAAGGAACGCTGTTTCTACGTGCCTCTGCTTCTGCTCCAGCCTCATCTCATCAGGCAGCATGCACACTATCCCGTCAATCACGGGATACCAGCGGCCACACTTGCTGCAGACTATTAGCGCTTCGTCAATCTCCTCGACCTGCTCGCCACCAGAGTCCAGCATATGGCTTTCATAGACATCAATCTGGAGCTCTCCCTTGCAGTCCTCAGCAGGGCACGCAAGTATGTCCATCAGCCAGCGCTTCACAGCCTCCACATCCTGTGGCCAGTCCTCCGGACTCAAGACAGTTTAAAAAGAATTCTGACCTGCTACGCACACATTTTCCGCTTGGTTGTGGTTGCCGGGCCGGTGCGGCGTCCATGTGGCTGTTGACGGATGTCTGCCTCCTGTCGAAATGGTCTCGTGACGGGACTGCCACCTGCCTGTGTTGTACTCTCCTAGTGCTAGGATCGTGGTCAACCGGCGGTGTGGATGGCCGCTCATGGGTGGCCGCTCATTACTGGCCATTTTACGGTCACCTACGCGAAAGCCTATTTTGGGGTCTTTGTCTGCTCATGGCCAGTACCCAGAGGGATTCGCCATGGAGTTCCGGCATCCATACCTCCCACTGACACGGGCTGACGAACAGGAGATGCTCGAGGCAATCGGCCTCCAACACATTGACGACCTCTTCTCTAACATCCCGCACGAGTTCCGGCTCAACAGGGATCTCGACATCTGTCCGCCCCACACGGAACATGAGGTCTCAAAAAGAGTGCAGGAGCTCGCCTCAAAGAATGTCCCCATGGCCGATGGGCGGGCATTCATTGGTGCGGGCGTCGGTATCCACTACATCCCTGCTGTGGTGACCTCTCTCGCAAACCGTTCCGAGTTCGTAACTGCGTACACGAGTTACCAGCCAGAGGTGAGTCAGGGGATGTTGCAGACCCTATTCGAGTACCAGAGCCTGCTGGCCGAAATCCTCGCAATAGATGTTGTGAACTCATCCCTGTACGACATGGCCACGGCAGTGGGCGAGGCCGCACGGATGTGTGCACGTGTGGTCAGGCGCCGCTCCAGGTTTCTCGTGCCCGGTACGATGAACCCTGAACACCGGGCGGTACTGGAAACGTATTGTCGACCTGCAGGCATGACTGTGGAGGCCATAGAGTATGACCGCAAGACCGGCCTCATGTCCATCTCTGACTTGGAGGGCCGACTGGGTGAGGATGTTGCAGGTGTGTATGTTGAGAACCCGAGTTATCTGGGTTTCATAGAGTCGCAGGTCGATGAGATCAGTCGCCTAGCACATGAGGCTGGTGCGCTCTTGGTCGCAGGAGTCGACATACTCTCGCTCGGCCTATTGCGTCCCCCTGGTGAGTATGGTGCTGATATCGTGGTGGCTGAGGGTCAGGGGCTGGGCTCACCCCCTTCATTCGGGGGCCCGCTGCTCGGTGTCTTTGGCTGCAGGATGGAGCGCCGGCTCGTCTATCAGCTCCCTGGCCGTCTTGTGGGCATGACGCGCACCGTTAAGGAGCCCTACGAACGTGGCTTCGTACTGACGTTGAGTCCCCGTGAGCAGCACATCAGGCGCGAGAAGGCCACAAGCAATATCTGTTCCAATCAGGCGCTGTCTGCCGTTACGGCAGCCATATACCTCTCTCTCCTCGGCCCCTCTGGCCTACAGACCGTTAGCGAAGCAATCGCATACAAGTCGGCATATGCTGCACGTCGTCTTGACAGCCTTGCCGGTGTGCGGGCCCCTGCCATCGGGAATGCCATATGGAAGGAGTTTGTCGTGACGTTCACAGACGGCATCACTGTGGAGTCTGTGCACCAGGGGCTACTGGAACGTGGCCTCCATGGTGGGAAGGCGCTCCATGAGGAGTTCCCATGGCTGGGCGAGTCGATGCTGCTCTCCGTGACCGAGGTGCATTCGAAAGAACAGATTGACCGGATGGCGGCAGCGGTCGGCGAGATTGTTGGTGCAGGGGGTGACTGAACAGTGGTCGGACACACGCTTGACCATGTGCGACAGGCGAAGTGGGACGAGCCCCTCATATTCGAACTCCATCGGCCGGGCATCGTGGGCCACCTGTTCCCCGGGGCTGAAGCATCTATTGTTTCCGAGGTCGGCCCTCTTGACTCCTTGATACCGCCAGAGATGCGTCGTTCTAGTCCTCCTGCGCTGCCTGAGGTGTCGGAGCCACGCATTGTGCGCCATTTCACCCGCCTGTCCCAGATGAACTTCTCGGTGACATCCGGGACGTACCCGCTTGGGAGCTGTACAATGAAGTACAACCCTGCCGTGGACGAGTTCTGCGCAGCACTACCTGGTTTCGCCATGTTGCACCCCCTCCAGGACCCGGCGACAACACAGGGTGCTCTAGAACTAATGTGGGAGCTTGAACAGTGGCTGGCTGAGATTACCGGTATGGATGCCGTGACGCTACAGCCTGCTGCCGGGGCCCATGGTGAGTGGACCGGCGTGATGATGGTGCGTGCATATCACGAGCATGTTACTGGGGAGTCGGGGCAGCGCGACGAGATACTGATACCAGACTCTGCACACGGCACCAACCCCGCATCCGCCGCCATGGCGGGATACAAGGTCGTTGTCATCCCCTCGAGCGAGGAAGGACTGGTCGACCTTGACGCCCTCAAGAGTGTTGCCGGCCCTCACACTGCGGGGCTGATGTTGACCAACCCAAATACCATTGGCGTGTTCGAGAAGGACATCAAGGAGGTTGCGGGAGTTGTCCATGATGCCGGTGGTCTCCTCTACTACGATGGCGCGAACCTGAACGCCATCATGGGTGTGGTGCGTCCCGGCGACATGGGCTTCGACCTTGTGCATATCAACCTTCACAAGACGATGTCGACCCCACACGGCGGCGGCGGGCCCGGCGCCGGCCCCGTCGGGGTCAAGGAGGGCCTCGCTGAGTTCCTCCCGGTACCCCGGGTGACCCGGCGTGACGACGGCACCTTTGACCTGGACTACGACCACCCCAAATCCATTGGGAAGGTCAAGTCTTTCTACGGCAACTTCGGAGTGCTCGTACGCGCCTACGCCTACATCTATGCGCTTGGTGGCCCCGGTCTCAAGAGGACTTCGGAACTGGCAGTGCTGAATGCCAACTATGTGGCCCACCATGTGAGCAGGATACCAGGTCTCTCACTGCCCTTCTCAAAGGACGTGCCAAGGATGCACGAGTGTGTAATCTCTGCCTCGGGACTGAAGGAGGAGACCGGAGTCACTGCTATGGACATTGCAAAGCGCCTCCTCGACTTCGGTGTACATGCACCTACCGTATACTTCCCCCTGATTGTGGACGAGGCACTCATGATTGAGCCCACAGAGTCTGAGACCCGTGAGGAACTCGACTATCTGATCGGCGTCCTGCAGGAGATATCAAGGGAGGCACACGAACAGCCTGATGTCGTCCGGGGGGCCCCTTACTACGCAGCCATCCGACGACTTGACGAGTACAGGGCCGCCCATCCAAAGACACTCACGCTGTCATGGCGTGCCTACCGAAGACAGCAGGAAAGGGCCGAGGGCCAGGACTAGGCCAGGGATGCGTGAGGCCCCAGCCATGAGGGAGTCCAGTGGAGTCGCATTCCAACGGACATATGATGTGTGTGGCCGTGGACTCGATGTTAGTGTCCAGAGCATTGGGGCCGACCTGCTGGTGGTCATCACAGGTGGTGACCGTCCTCACGTGGGCGCTACTGCGACCGCGTCGGTGATGAGGAGCCCGTTTCGTGACGGTCTGAGTACCAGTGTGAGTACGCACTCTGTCCCTGGTCACAAGGAATATGTCCTTGCAACACGGGTTGCAGAACGACTGGCCAGGTCACTGTCGCGCACGGTGACCGTGGTGGTGGGCATCCATATTGACCGGGCGACAAGTGAGCAGATCCGCGAGGTCGTGGACGTTGTGGACACGGTGGTCGACGACATCCTGGAACTATATGAAAATGCTGAATAGCGGACTGGCAGTCCTTCACTTGGTGTCCGACATGCGTGTCCGTATCAAGTCATTTGGGCCACTGTACCGTGCACTGGGTGAGCGCGTCCTCGAGTTGTCAGTGCCAGAAGGCGCCACAGTGCGCCGTGTAATGGAACATCTGGCCGAGTCGAGAGGAGTCGGGCACTTGGTGTTTGAGGGCGACGGGCTCAGTGGCAACTTCATCATCATGCTGAACAGACGCGATGTCGACACTCTTCAGGGCGAGGACACACCAGTACACGATGGTGATGTGATTACAGTCCTCCCCCATGTACAGGGCGGGTGAGGGGGCGCGAGTGGCACGTCACACCTTCTACCTTGAGACATATGGCTGTTCGCTCAACCAGGCCGACTCGGACATGATTGTCGGGCGGTTACACGGTCTGGGCCTGCAACGTGTGGGGACTGTTGGCGAGGCGGACGTCGTTATTGTGAACACATGTGGTGTGAAGGAGCCAACTGAAGACAAGATTGTCCACCGTCTG
>JALVPN010000110.1:30989-105935 GCA_027031765.1 Promethearchaeota archaeon
GCCTCGCATCCACGGGCCGTCCAATCGTGGTTACTGGATGCCTGCCAAAGATCTCCCACGACCGTGTCTTGGCTGCATTGCCCTCCTTCGGTGCGGTCCTGGGCCCCCAAGCCGTTGTTTCTCTCGGCGAGGTAGTCCTGCGTGTCATCGGTGGCGAGCGTGGGATTGTCCACCTGACTTCAGACGCTGGTGCGAAGTTGCAGTACCTTGAGGGCCCTCCTAACAGCGTCATATGTACAGTTCCCATCAGTGAGGGCTGCCTGGGTTCCTGCGCCTACTGCGCTGTCCGGTATGCACGTGGGACTGTACGCAGCAATTCAATTGCGGCACTATTGGACGTTGTGCGCCGCTGTGTCCACCAAGGCTACCGTGAGATCCGTCTGACCTCTCAGGACGCCGGCGCATTTGGCGCTGACACGGGCGAGGGCCTCGTAGACCTCCTCTCTGCTCTCGACAGTCTGGAGGGCCGGCACAGGTTCCGTCTTGGGATGTTCAACCCCCATCTTGTACATCCGTACCTCGACGACCTGCTGGACGTCATGCGCTCCCCTCATTTCTTCAAGTTCTTTCACGTGCCACTCCAGTCCGGGTCGGACCGCGTCCTCAGACTGATGCGACGGGGTTACACAGTGGACGAATGGGTCCAGGTGGTCACGCAGATCCGGGACGCCTTTCCAGATGCGACCATTGCTACGGACATCATCGTTGGTTTTCCGGGCGAAACACAAGAGGACTTCGAACAGACTGTCAGCATCATCCAGCGCCATCGTCCATCAGTGGTGAACATCTCCAAGTACGGCGACAGGCCCGGCACACCGGCCTCACGGTCACCACACAAGGTGCGCACCGACGTCAAGAAGGCGCGCAGCAGACGGCTGACTGCACTGGTCTCGGTCCTGACCCTCAAGCTGCACCAGCGCCTGGTGGGACGGTGTGCAGAGTGTATTGCTATCGGACATGGGCCACGTGGTGGCATTCTGTGTCGCGATACTGCCTACAGACCAGTCATCGTGGCCGATGCGGTTCCACTGGGGAGTACACTTTCCGTGTGGGTGACCGGGGCCGCACGAACCCACCTGCTCGGAGCCCTCAGTCCCGTCCCGTCACCTCGAAGTGGATGACCTTTCCTTTCCTTGTGCTCTCCCTCGCGTGCTCGACGACCTCAAGTGCTGCAATCCCATCGTCAAGGCTCACATGTGGCGTGGCACCAGTTTCAATGCACCGGATGAAGTCTGCAATGACCTCGCCAATAGGCTCCCCGTATACCTTGATTGTAGTACCCCTCTCTGGGAGTCGGATTGTGCGGCTGTCAGCAGAGGGCTCCTTGTCCAGGTCCTGAATCTTTATGATCTGTGCGAAGAGGTCAAGCACAAGCGTCCCCTTGGTGCCTGACACATCCATCGCCCTCCTCCGTCCCGCATACTGTCTTGACAGGTGGAACAGGTGCTGTGTCCCCGACTGGAACTTGACAAGGATGACCGCTGCATTGTATATGTCCCCGTCCTCCACACACTGTGCATAGAGTGATGCCGGACCACTGCTCATCCTCATCATTATGTCAAAGTCGTGGACTCCTATGTCCTCGAACACATCACCGAGCGACCTCAGTCTGTCTGGCAGCACGAAACCACGCCTGTCGTGGACTACTGTCCTCGGCTTTCCAATAGCCCCTTCCCGGATGAGTGCGAGGGCCCTGCCAACAATGGGGTTGTATATCTCCGAGTGTGACACAAGGGCGACAATCCCCTGCTGACGCAGGATCTTTGCAGTCCTCTTGGCATCAGCCAGTGTGCTGGCCAGTGGCTTCTCAATCAGTATTCCCCTGATGCACTCGTGCTCGGCAACACGGCTCGCAATCTCAGCATGTGTCGATGTGGGCGTGGCCACAATCACACCGTCGGGTCGGAGCCTGTCTATCATCGTGTTGAAGTCTTGGAAGGCCTCGACCCCATACTGCTCTGCAGTTGTCCTCGCCCTTTCGAGGTCGGTGTCTGCAATCCCACAAAGGGCCCTGAGCCCACCGAGTATCCGTGCGTGGATGCGTCCCATATTGCCCGCGCCAATTATCCCAATCTTTGGTGTTGTCGTTTCAGGACACCTCTCTGCAGTCCGCAGCCCCTGCATGCGACCCCCTGCTTTATAGGTTGTCCTAGTGTCCAGAGTTTACACCGGGCCCCTCGTCCCTGTACATCGTGTGTCTGGTGACCTTAAATGCGCGGGCCATTATCACCAGTCGTACAAGGGACACATCCGACCGGAGCACCGGCCTCTATTGCGTTTCTGGTGAGTTGCACACCCCCCGGCAAAACGTACCACACCCGACCATGGGGCCCACTCCGCCTGTCCCGAGACCCCACCTGGCCCACCCATCTCGCCGTCACATTTCGGTGTGGGTGGGCCTCTCCTACCTGACTAGTAGGTATACCACGAGTACTGTGGTCTCGTCCTGTTACGCATGACAGGGAGCTCACCACTCGCACAAGTCCGTCAAGAACAATGAAATGGTGCGGAGGGCGAGATTTGAACTCGCGAACCCCTGCGGGACAAGGCCCTCAACCTTGCGCCTTTGGCCTGGCTTGGCAACCTCCGCACGCATTGGATAGCGTACCAATGGCATGCAGGAATCAATCGTTATCCTGAAGCACTTAAAGTTGCCGGAAATGTGCCCACTGGTCGTATGTCTGATTTGTGCCACTGGAGTGGTCAACTGGCATTCAGCGTTGCCAGGCCACTGTCAGTCTTCACTGGTCTAGCATATGTGGGCCTCTGTCGACGAGGCCGAGGTCGTACAATCCCTCTGTCCTGCAACCAGTCAGTCATAGTCGGCCAGCATCTCAGCAGTCACGCCTGCAGTCCAAGTGGACTCCCCCGCTGTCTGCAGACAGCACTGACCTAGAACTGGGCTGGAAATGGACTGCGGCAAAAGGGAGTTTCGGGGGCCTTCGCCCCCTCGGCCTCACACAAACGGTATGTTTCCAATATGTGAAGATGGGCAGCCTGTACGGCCACTACCTCGTTGCTGCTGCGTACCACTCGAAAGGTGGGAGTGGACGGACGTACTTGTTCTTGTTCGTCTTCTTCTTTTCTCGCTTCATTCTATCACTTCCTATTATACTGGTTGCTGTCCGAGTATGGATAAGACTTTGGGACCCTGCATACAGTCCTCCAACATGGGACAGAGGGCCGTGAAGTAGAAGATAGTGGTGATGGAGCCCCGGGCGGGATGCCCGGCACTGCCAGCGACGTGACAGCACGTTCGAACCCGCGATTTTCTGCTTACGAGGCAGACGCCTTTACCACTTGGCCACCGAGGCCCTTCTATCGTCGCCTGTCCTCTCTTGGGGTTATAAAGCTTTATCATCGTGTCCTCGTATGGACGATGACACCGGCGGGTCTCGTGGAGTGTTCTCTGCTGTTCCCGACCACATCGGCACTGGTGCAATGTACCAGTATTGCGTCCGAGTACGGAGCACCGTTTCTAGTCGATGTGCACAGGATGTATGTTGGTGCCGCTGTGATACTTGGGACAGTCAATGTCCCTGTCCGACCATCTCTCCCACCCGCCTCACACTCAATATCGTCACCCCCGCTCCACGGCTGACTAGGGATGTGTATCAACACCTCATGAACACCTCGTGATTGGGTGCAGATTCAAGCCGTCACAGTTTCAGCAATAGCAACAGCGCCTGCTGTTTCTTACAGTACGGGGGCTGTCACAGACGCGTACGGTCCCAACATCCCCCCTCATGACGAGCTGCCCCCTTACCAGCACCATTGACTTGAGCTGACTTGGACATCCCACCAGCCCCAGTCAGTCCTTTCAGACTGGGCATAGTGCTTAAGTGGGAGGTCATTGCACCTGCTGCACATGGGGTAACCAATACACTGGGATATCATGGTGGTCACTCTGGCAGCACTACGGTTCAGTCGTCTTTCATTGTCCTAGCAGTGCGATGGGGTGTACAGATGAAACTGCGTGATATTGGGGAGCGGGAGCTGCTCCGCGAGCTTGAGTTCTTGGTGGACATTCCTGAAGGTGCCGTGCTGGGTCTTGACGAGGACGCATCTGAAGTCCCCCTCAACGGCTCGCTCCACCTTGTGGTGAATGTTGATACTTTTGTTTCTAGCACAGACCGACTGCCGGGCATGACGGACGCACAGGTCGGCCGCAAGACCGCGGTCATGGTGCTGAGCGACATTGTAGCAAAAGGTGCACGTCCTATAGCGGCCATGTTGTCCGTCTGTGTCCCTGCTGAGACCTCAAGCACAGCAGTCACCGAGCTCGTACGGGGGTACTCCCAGTTCTGTACAAAGTCTGCTGTGCTCTTCCTAGGCGGTGACATGGGGTGCTCAGAAGAGGTGACACTTACCGGTGTTGGTATCGGTACTGCGGTTCCGGAACATATCGTACGACGTGGTGGGGCAGCACCCGGAGATGTGATTGCGGTCAGCGGTCTGTTCGGACTGACATCTGTTGCCTTCAAGACCCTACTTGAGGACTATCCGGTCACTCCCACACTGCGTTCCTTGGCACTTGAGGCTGCCTTCCGTCCTGAGATCCATATCGGACTTGTTGAAGCCCTTGCAGGCTACTCGGCCATCACGTCGTGCATGGACAGTAGTGACGGCCTTGCCATCTCGCTTGTCACAATGGCAGGACACAGTGGGTTCCAGTTCCTCATTGACGACCTCCCGGTGGCAGACGGAGTGGAGGCCTTTGCTGAACGGAACGGTCTTGACCTCTTCTCTCTGGTGATGCACGGGGGTGAAGAGTTTGTACTGGTCATGACAGTCCCACCTGACCAGTGGGATACAGCCACAGAGGTCTCAACTAGATGCGGTGCAGTCCTGACACCCATCGGGCGCGTCCGTGAGGGCACTGGTGTAGTATGGCAGTCCCCTGACGGGCCTGTACCTGTTGACACAAGGGGCTATGATAGCTTCAGGACATGGTCATGATGTCCATGTGTCCTCTGACACAGTGACACGGTTTCCACTGCGGTCGCCGCCTACGGGGCTGCTGACACAGTGTCCAGAGCGTCACTGCTCGCCAACCGCTTGGGCCCTGCGGAAAGCTTTATGACGCCACGTTCTTTGCCGTACAGATAGCGGACCCGTTGCCTAGCCAGGGGGTGCAGAGATGCTATCTATCTCTGTACTTGGCAAATAGGGCGCCACCCTTCTAAGGTGGAATTCCCCGGTTCAAAAGGGCACACGGCTCTCGTCTGCCCGGGACTTCCGGGCGGGTCCGCCAATTGCGGTCTCTCGTTGTCACCCCAAGACGAACGATGGTGGGAACATAACAAAGTACTGGACTACGATTGCGAGGATAATCCCGCTCATGACGAGGCCCTTCCCCTTGGTCGGGTTCGTACTCGTGAACCAAAGGATTGCTCCCACGAGCACGATTACTACGGATGAAACACGTCCGACAAAAATCAGGAACTCCCAGATTTCTGCAAAATACGTGGAGATAATCCCGACAAAGTCTGACAGCGGGCTCAACACTCGGAGGGGCAATGTGTTCACCGCTCATGTGTCGCCATCCAACAATATAAGGCCCTACCAGCGTCACTCGTGGCGTGGGCCATGCTACGGTGTGGGGTTGCTGGGCGGTCGTGCGTCAGTATCCCTGCAGCCCTTCACAGAAGGCCCTGATGTTAATGCCGAGGTCTTCGTGGTTGTACCCTCCCTCCAATATACCAAAGCGTCGTCCCTCGCACTTCTCTACGGCGAACTCGTAGACTAGTCTGCCAATCCTGCGGAAAGCATCGGTCGACAGGTTATGTCCCCAGCAGCCTATGTACTCGTCGAACCCTGCTGATGCGGCGATTATGTCGACCGACGGTGCTCTGTCCAGCACCTGCTTGACAACGGATAGGTATTCGTCGTCACCACGCCCGTGTGGGTTGTATATGAAGAACTCTTCCCTGTCACCCAAGATGTTGATGGTGCCATCACCTACATGCAGGTCGAAGTCAAGGACAAGTGCCGAACGGATGAGTCCCTTGGACTGCAGCGAGAGTAGTGCTACGGCCATGTTGTTGAAGTAACAGAACCCCCAACATGAGGCCCTTGAGGCGTGGTGACCCGGTGGGCGGATGAGACCAAAAACCGGTTCTCCAGCGTATGCTATCTCTGCAGTCCTGATTGCACCCCCGGCAGCAACAATGGCGACACGGTACAGTCGTCCACCGTGGTAGACATCACTCTCATGCTTCATACTGTCGATGTGGTCCTGTGTGTGGGCACGGAGGAGTTCCTCTTCTGTGGCTGCTCGTGCGCCGACGAACTCGTATCCCGGACTCTCCCTCAAGACCTGCAGTGCCGAGTCAAGTCTGCCTGGTGCTCCGGCAGGGGTGTTGTCGTAGCTCTCACGCATGATGTCGTCATACACAATCTTCATGGGCGATACTAATGCGCCCAAGGGATTTGTACATGTTGCTACTCTACACTACACCGTAGCTGGCGGGACTGCATTACTGGAAAAATAGGGGGATGGGCAGGAGGCCTGTGACCAGCCTGCCCTCTACTTGTTGGTGGGTCACGAGGAGGTGTGGACATGGACCTAACCGAACAGGCTGCCGAGTCCAACTGTGACCTCCTCTTCCTCCTCTTTCTTCTCTTCCTCCTTTTCTTCCTCAGCCGGGGCCGCTGCCGCCTCGGCCGGAGCAGCACCACCTGGTGCAGCTGCAACCGCCATCGGCATGGCCGCGCTCTTCACTGCCTCATCTATGTCGACACCCTCAAGTGCAGCAAGCAGGGCCTTGATCCGTCCCTTGTCCGGTGTGACACCTGCTGCTGTGAGGACTGCCTCCATGTTCTTTGCATTCAGTTCCTTTCCGGCCTTGTGGAGCAGGAGTGCTGTATACACGTATTCCATTCTGGTCTCCTCTCTGTGTGTTGTATCTTGTTAACCGAACAGGCTCCCGAGGCCAGCAGTGGCCTCTTCTTCCTCTTCTTCCTCTTCTTCCTCCTCAGCCGTTTCAGGAGCTGCACTCGCACTCCCAGTTGTCGTCACGGTGGTCGACACCACTTGGAGCTGACTGAGGATGTCCGAAGGTATTGCATCAGGGTCCCGCTCAGATATTGCTGCGGCGAGCGCCAGCGCCTCACCAGTTGCCTTGGCGAGGAATGCGTCCAGGAGGTCTGGTGTGAAGAAGCCGACGCTGAGCGCCAGTGTCTTCGCCTCAGTGTCCGCCTTGGCAATGAGCAGCGTGATGGTGTCGCCGGTCGGGTACCCTGTATTGACTGACAGGTTGACCGCATACTGGTGTCCCAAGATGACCTCGTTGAGCAGGTCGTAAAGGTTGACATCAAGGCTCTCAGACGTGAGGACCGTCCCGTCAGCATAGGCTGCGACCAGCTTCAGCTGTAACTCCATCGGTTCGATGCCCAGTCGTCCGAGCATCTGGGCCATTGCATTCGAGATGGTCTCACCGGCCTTGACCGCCACGGTCTCCTCTGTAATGTGGATGACCCCACCCTTGACACGTGCGGGGATGCTCAGGGCTGCAAGCTCGCTGATGAACGGGCCCGGTGCGACCCCGGTGTTCATGGCCGGGATGATGATGTCCTTTGGTGCGACCTGTCCCCCTTTTGCAGGGGCCGAGGCCTTGTTCTCGCTCAGGAACTTGCTCAACATGAACGGGTCCTGGTCGCTGAAAATGAAAGCAACAGGCCCCCTCACGTGTTCTATGAGGGCCTCTATGCCCTTCTTCTTTTTCTTGGCCTTCTCCAGCGCACGGATCATGAGGGTGTTGCGCGCCATCCTGATCAAGGCGGAGCCCCGCAGGCTGTTCCTTATCCCCTGCAGCTGTTTGGCCCCAACGCCCTCCACATTGACGAGGCCAACCATCTCGCTATTCTCTATCATCTCCGCCAGTCGGTTGACCTCCTCAATCTTCCATTGTGGTATGTGTTTCTCGTGTACGACCATCTCTGTCACCTCCGGAGCGGAACACGCACAGCGGGCCCCATCGTGAGCTTGACAAAGACACTGTCTATCCTGTCACTCAGGCCCTTGTTCTCAAGGAAGTTCAGGACTGCTGCGATGTTCTCTGCAACCTGTCGGTCGCCCATCCTTACATGGCCGACCTTGACATGGAACGTCGGTGTGTTCCGCATACGGATGCGGATTGTCTTCTGATACTGTTCTACCAGTGGCCGGATGTCGGCCTGTGGTGGCAACGGCCTCGGCATCTTTCCCCGTGGCCCGAGCGCCTGCCCGAGATAGCGCCCCACGAGAGGCATCGTGTCAGTTGATGCTATGAAGAAGTCATAGCTCTTGGCGAGCGTCTTCCTCGCCTTCTTGTCCTCGCCGACCTTTGGTATCTCCTCCTTTGAGACCACCATGTCGACCCCGGCCTCTCGTGCTTTTTCCGCGAACTCGCCGTCACCAAAGACACAGATCCGTGCCGGTGGGTACAGTGGGTTCGGCAGCACGATTTCTTGGTTCAGGCGGTTCTCAGGCCTTGACACATCGAGTTCCCTTTTCCTGAAGTTGACCGCTAGGTCGAAGCTCTGCTCGAACTTGATGTCACGCTCTGTGCCCTTGGCACGTGCCTCAGCCACTGCGCTTACAATGGGCTCCACATCGAATGGCACCTACTCCACCCCCCATGGCTCGTCGAGCTGTTCGTCCCACACACCCTCTCGCAGCTCCCTCTGGAACTCGCGTGGGTCTTTGCCTTCAACCGTCACACCGACCGACACACAGGTGCCCGCCACGGTCATGACCGCGTCCTTCAGTGTCAGGGCCGTGAGGTCTGCTGCCTTTGCCTTCGCAATCGTCTTCACCTGCTCAATCGTGAGGTTCCCAACAAAGTCGGTGTTCGGCTGTGACGAGCCCTTCGCCTGCCCTATCTCCTTCAGGATGAGAGCACTCGTTGGCGGTGTACCGACCTCGACCTCGAACGACTTGTCAGCTGGGTGGACAGTTATCTTCACTGGCACCTTCAGTCCTGCGAACGGGGCGGTGACCTCGTTGATTTTCTGCACGACCTGGAAGATATTGACTCCGGTGGGGCCTAGGGCTGGCCCGATTGGTGGTCCTCCTGATGCCTTGCCACCTTCCACCATTGCCTCGACTACAATTGGTTTCTCGCTCAACTCTCAGCACATCCTTGCTTGCAGTGGTCTCGACACAGTTGTGTCGGACGGGGCGACCTGTGGACTAGAATTAGCATGTCTTTCTCCACACGGTCTACTGCAATCCATTAGCATCACCCCAGACATGGTGTCCTGCACACATGTCAGATTAAGGAGTTGAGCGGATGACCTTCACTCGTGTTTTAAGCGTTGTGGACTGGTAACCGTCCAGTCCGAGTCCTGTGCTGGGCCTGTCTACCGGCTGGGATCAGTCGTGTGCCCAGAACGAGTCCTCATCCATTCCCTCCTCGCCGCCTTCCTCCTCCTCCTCGCGCCCGGCCTTCTCAACAATCTTGACGAAGTCAGCATGCACCTTGATTGGGATTGTGTGAGGGCTGCCCAGCAGTTCCAGCGTGAGTTCTTCCTTTGCCGTGTCGACCCTGATTACCTTGGCATGCTCGCCCCTGAACGGGCCGGAGACTATCTCGACCACATCGTTCTCTGCAATCCCCTCGGCCGCAGGCTTCGGGACGAGGAACTTGTCAATCTCTTCGAACTTGACCTTCCCACTTACGCGGCCCCTGACATGTGGCACACCCGCAATGGCAATCTCTACATCTCTGAACTCCATAGTTTCCAAGAAGACATAGCCCCTAAGTGTTTCAGGGACAAGGATTGCTTTCACTCTGCCCAGTAGTGGGTTCTGTGACACCAGTCTTGGCTCTGCCCTGTCGCCCTTCCTCTTGTCACACTTCTCCATGTGCTTGCGTGTTGCAGACTCCGATGAGAACTCCTCCCCGCAGTATGGACATGCCCAGACATCACTCTCACCCGTCACTGCGGTGATTATCAGGTCTGTTACACCTTTCTCCTGACCTATTGTTGTACGTACTGCATAGATGCTGGTCTTCTTGTCCAAGTCTAGCCCTCCCTGCTCCGGGATGGGGTGGGTATGCTCGCGGCCCGGACATGCCCCTACTTGGTGCCCCAGCCTGATGTGAGCACTGTCATCAGGTACTGTACGACAAAACTCAGCATCCCAACAAGGAACATCGCAAGTAGGCTGACCCTTGTACTCAGCCAGATCTCCTTTCTCGTGGGTTTTGTCGCCAGTTTCAGGATCCGTCTGCTCTCCCGGATGAAGTCGCCAACACCCATTTGGTCTCACACCTATGTCGGGCCGGTCTGCAACCGGAACCGCCTCTCCTGCCCCCACACACCTTTTAATGTTTGCTGAGTGGCGGCCCCGTCATGGGGCACGCCTAGCTGTCCTACGTGTACTGCCACTCTGGCACATGGTGGCCAGTCCGCAGTTCAGTCAAGACGGGTCAGCCCGAGCTCGCCCCTGAGGTCTTCCACAAGTGGGCGCACAGGCTCTGATGAGGCGGACATGACGTAAGGGGAGTTGACCCCCGAGGCAATGATGGTCACGCGCAGCCTGTCCTCAAGCTCTGGGACTATGAGCGCACCATATATCACCTCGGCATCCGGGTTCACCCGCTCTGTGATTAGCTCCACCACTCGTTTCGCCTCTTGCAACTGTAGGTCTGCACTGCCGCTGACATTGATCAGGATGTTCTTGGCGTTCTCGATTGAAACATCAATCAACGGGTTGTGGAGAGCATTGAGCACGGCCTCTTCTGCCCGCCTCTCCCCCTCGCCCTCGCCCAGGGCAATAATCGAAACCCCACCATTCCGCATTGTTGTCCGGACATCCGCAAAGTCGAGGTTCACGAGCCCGGGCCGCGAAATCAGTTCGGCAATCCCCTTGACGGCACGCACCAGCACCTCGTCGGCTATCATGAATGCTTCGGGCAACGAGAGGTCCGGTGCTATCTCAAGTAGCTTCTCGTTAGGGATGGCGATAAGTGTGTCCACATGTTCCATCAGTGCATTTACCCCCCTGTTGGCATTCTTCTTTCGCGTCATCCCCTCCACCTCGAATGGCAGACAGACAATTGCGACGGTGAGGGCTCCGTTCTCCTTGGCCGCCTTGGCTATCAGTGGTGCAGCGCCTGTCCCGGTACCGCCTCCCATCCCGGCTGTGATGAACACCAGGTCACCCCTGACAACGTCCTTGATTGTTTCATACGACTCCAGCGCTGCCTTCTCCCCGACGTCAGGGTCGTTGCCAGCACCAAGCCCCCCGCAGGTCTCCCTGCCAAGGAGGAGCTTGTGGTGGGCGTTGCAGAAGTAGAGGTCCTGGGCATCCGTGTTCGCTGCCAGGGTCTCAGCACCCTCCACACCGACCTCCATCAGCCTGGTAATCGCATTGTTCCCCGCGCCACCAACACCAACGACCAGTATCCGTGCGCTCACATTCCTCAGCAGGTCTGCAAGTTCCTCGTCCGTTGTCGCACCCTTCCGCGCTCTCCTACTCGCGGATGTGGCGCTGAAGGACTCGCGTCTCGTATTTCCAAGGACTTCTTCCAACAGGGGATGCACTTTCGTTCACGCCTCTTCTGTTCTATCACCTCGTTCTGCGTTCTGCCAAGAAAAAGTGGAATACTACCCCTGTATTACCGGCTAGTAACACCCTGCCGTTTCCGTGACCTGTAGCTCCGCAGGAGCGGCCCAACGGGGACTCCATGTTCCCTCAGCAGGTCCAGCGTTTGTTCCAGTGTGGGCTGCCCCCGCTGGGCCCCCTCGCATGTGATTGTCAGTGCTGCCACTGCGTTTGCCACGTTCAGACTGTGCTCGATGTCATCAGTCCGGTTCCAGGCCATCAGGAAGCCGGCTGCGAACGCATCGCCGGCACCAAGCGTGTCAGCAACCGGCACTTCAAAGACCTCTGATGTATAGTAGTCGAGCCCATCAGTTGCCACTGCGCCACGTCGGCCCTGCTTCACTACGACAATCCCTGGCAGTTTCCGTGCAAAGCCCAGGAGTGCCGCCCTTGAGGGCTCAATACCAAAGTACATCTTCAGTTCCTTCCTGTTCAGAAACAGGACATCTGTCTTTGGCAGGACGGTGGAGAACTCGACGCTTTCGGCTGCGCGCCCCGGGTCCAGGGACAGCACTAGACCATTTGTGGTGGCTATGTCAGCTGCGCGTGCAATGATCCGGGGGAACCCTCCTGCCACATGGACTGCGCTGGCCCTTGCTAGGTATTCCTCATCGAGGGCATGACGGTCAAGGAACCGGTTCGCACCCTGTTCTGAGCATATCATCGTGTTCCCCGTGCTGTCGCGTATCACCACGAACACGCCTGTCATCTGTCGCTCTAGGACGAGGATTTGTTTTGTGTCGACACCACCCTTACTGAGTTCTCTCACCGCAGTATTGCCGTGGGGGTCGTTTCCCACACAGCTTATCAGTCCGGTCTTGACCCGCAGCCGGGCGCTCTGCATTGCAAAGTTCGCTGCAGAACCCCCGACCGAAACATACGCGTTGCGCGCCATGATGTGGTTTGGCCCACGGGGTAACTTGTCCACGGTCATGACAATGTCGACATTGACCCTGCCGACCGCAACTACTTCAACCGCCAACTATCTCGCCTTCAAACGATGAGTACCAGGATGGCCTTCTGTGCGTGGAGCCTGTTCTCTGCCTGGTCGAAGATGACACTGTGTGGCCCGTCCAGTACTTCGGAGGTCGCCTCCTCCTCACGGTGTGCTGGCAGACAGTGCATGACGATGACATCCTTCTTCGCATGGCCAACAAGTCTGCTGTTCACTTGGAATGGCATCAGTGCCTCTTCCTTCTCCTTTGTCCTCTCCTGTCCCATGCTGAAGAAGGTGTCTGTGTAGATGACATCCGCGCCCTCTACTGCCTCATAGGGGTCGTTCACTACAGACAGAGTTGTGTCGTACTTCTCACTCAACTCCGTTGCGCTCTTCATGATCTCCTCCGATGGGGTGTAGCCCTTTGGTGAGCCTATCGTGACATCCATCCCCATGATTGTGCAGCCCTGCATTATGGAGTTGCTCACATTGTTGGAGTCGCCGACATATGCAATTTTCAGTCCTTCCAGCCGACCCTTGTACTCCTCTATCGTCATCAAGTCGGCCATGATCTGACATGGGTGCAGGTAGTCTGACAGCCCGTTTATTACTGGTACAGTGGCATATGTGGCGAGCTCGGTCACATCACTGTGCGCATACACCCGCGCCATTATTGCATCACAGTACCTGCTCAGGACTCGCGCGGTATCCGCAATGGTCTCGCCACGGCCGAGCTGGGTCCCACTGGGCTGGAGGTACAGTGCATGGCCTCCGAGCTGGGTCATCCCGACCTCAAATGAGACCCGCGTCCGTGTGGATGACTTCATGAAGATCATAGCCAGCGACTTTCCCTTCAGGAGCTCGTGGGGCTCTCCACGCTTCTGCTTCAACTTCAGGTCATGTGCTGTGTCCAGTATCCGTCTCAGTTCGTGGCGCTCGAAATGTGAGAGGTCAATGAAGTGTCTACCCTTCAGGCTCATGTCAGTAACCCTTCTGAGCAGTCTTGGGTGGTCTCGCGGTAGTCCCACAATAAAAAATGTGTCATCAATCACATCAGGGCTACTTGGTCCTATCAACGACTTGCTGCGCGGCCAGCACCGCATCCCCTCTCCGGGGGCCTCTGCCCGGGTCACATTTGTTGGTATCACTCGACCGCAGCGATTCTCTTTGCGAACCACTCCGGGTCAAATACTTGCAGGTCGTCGTATTCCTGCCCCACACCAACATAGACTATTGGTTTGCCCGTCACGTACGTTATCGAGAGAGCAGCACCACCTGTTGGGTCTGCATCCACCTTCGTCAGGATTGCCCCGTCGATGTCAATGGCCTCGTTGAACTTCTGTGCTTGAGAGAGCGCGTCATTCCCGGCAAGAGCATCCCCGACAAAGAGTTTCAGGTCTGGCTCGGCGACCCGCGCTATTTTCTTCATCTCTTCCAACAGGTTCTTGTTGCTCTGCATGCGCCCTGCTGTGTCTATGAGTACGACATCTATGTGTCGTGCGCGCGCATGTGCGACTGCATCATAGGCCACAGCTGCTGCATCTGCACCGTAGTCCTGCCTGATGACACGGAGCCCAAGACGTTGGGCATGCTGTTCTATCTGCTCAATGCTCCCAGCCCTGAAGGTGTCCGCTGCTGCAATCACTACGGAATATCCGTTCTTCTTGAACATGTGTGCCATCTTGGCCAGGGTCGTGGTCTTCCCGGTGCCGTTTACGCCCACGAACAGTATCGATGTCGGCTCGCCCGTCCCCTTCTTCTGTGCAACATACTCAAGTGGGTCGACCCGTTCCCGCGGTGTCAACGCCTCGAGTATCGACTGGTATATCGCCTCTCTGAAGACCCGCTGGATTTTCTCAAGTCTACCCGTACGTACACCAAGGAGTTTCTGCTTTGTGAGTTCACAGATATGCTCGGCGACCTCCACTGCAACATCATTCTGGATTAGCGCCAGCTGGAGTTCCCACACGGCATCACTGAGGTTGTCCTCCGTGAGCTCCTTCGTCGTGGCCTTCACTACTGCCGTGTCCAGTGCCTTCCGGAGGCGTGAGAACATTGCGCCTACTTTTCCCCCTGCTCATGCATCTCTGCTGCGATGTTCTGCAGCTGGGCATTGAGAGCCGCCATATATGCGACATGTTTGTTGTACTCCTTTGTCAGGGCCTCCTTCTGCTTCTCCAGCCTCGTGATTGCATCCTGTACGCCCTTCTTTGCATCCTCTATGCTCTGCTCAATCCTGATATTGCTGCCGATGCCACGGGTCACCATATGTGGGCTGACGAGTTTGGCCCGTACAAAGATCCGCCCACCAACATGCATCAGGACGGTCTCACCGTCCTCCTTACTCTCCATCTCTGCAAGGACATGGAGTCCGGTCCGGTAGTCCCTCAGGACCGCTTCCACCAGGTCAATCTGCTGACGTAGGAGCGCTATGTTCGACTCTGTCATCTTCTGCTCGACGTATACACGCTCCAGTTGTCGCTGCTTCTCGCTCATCAGCCCTCGCTCTCCACGCCAAGTGCCCTTCTCAGCTCGATACTCGTGACCTCCTCCGGCCGTATCTCGACGACCTCGGTGAACCGGATGTCACGTCGCTTCACCCTGTGCCTGCTGCCAAGGTCTGAGTAGACCTTCTCTCGCGCATGTGTTTCCTTTGGGGCCAGGACTTCTTTCCGGAATATGAATGTCCTGCCCTTCTTCCGGTATTCTCCAACCACTCGCCAGACTTTCGAACTCATGGCTCAACACCTCTATCTGTCCTGTCATACAAACCCGAGTACTTGGGATATGTGGGCCAGCTCAACACCTGTGGTGTCAGCACCCGCAATCATCCCGTCAGTGTTTGCTATCACCCCAAGCCGTGTATAAGGACTGCCCCTGTTTACGGTCCCTGCCTCGACGTGGACTCCAAGTAGGTCGGCCATGACCTCCATCTCCTCGTCTGTGGCCATCGGGTGGACGACAGCCCCACGGTTCGTAGCAACCGTGTTTGCCCCGACAATTGGCAGTCCCGCCACGGTGCCTCTAATGACCTCCACATCTAGTACGTCCGCAATCTTGCGGACTGCTGCGCTGTCAAAACTGGGGTGGCAAATCGCACCACGGTCGTTGGTGACGATTATGTTGCCCATCGCCGTCATCTTGCTGTCTATCCAGTCCATGTGGAGGTAGTCTGCTCTCTTCAACTCGGCAAACTCCTCGTCCGTGACCGTGTACGGCAGCACTATTCCATTCGAGTTTGCCGCCGCAACGAAGCCGACGGCGTCCAGTGTGGCCACTGTGGACTGGACCAGTGGGAGGCCAAATGTCTTCTCAATTATGTCGAGGGACTTGGCTGACATGTTCGGCGAGACCAGTATGAACTTGTCAGTGGCGATTCCAAAGGCCCCGACATTCGAATCGCCCTCAAAGTCAGTGCGGGCGATCACGGTGGACTACCCCTCCGCAAGGTATACCTTGACGAGGTTGTCCGTGTTCTTGGTGACTCTGATGCGGACCCTGCGTGGCGGCTTCTGGATTCCCCTGCTCCAAATCCTCTCGTTGACCTCTGGCTGGATGAGGAGCTCCTCAGGTTTCATGTGGCGCTCGACAAACTCCCGGAGGGCCCTCACAGCGCGGTTCGCACGGCGGCGTCTGCTACCTGTCCAGTACGCCTTCCTGAGTGGCACCGTGTAGATCCGCTCTTCTACTATCTCCTCCTCTTCCTCCTCGACCTCGGCTGATGGTGCCTCCACCTCCTCTGCCTCTTCGGCAAGGGCCTCCTCTATGTCCTCTGACAGCACCCCGGCCCCTTCCAGGTCCTCCTCGTCCTCTACGTCTTCAGTGGCGAGTCCTTCGTTCTCGGCATCGGCCATCGGTGTGTCCCCTCTCTGTCTATGGTTTCAGTTTCGTTTCCCGCCAGTGGCGTCGTTTTGGTGTTTCCCGTACTCTCCCGCCAGTCTTCACAACCACCCATGTGGGCACAGACGCGGACATGCGCATGGCCCTTGCCATCCGCAACTTCTTCCCCAGCTGTTTGTTCCTCGCCATAGTCTTCACCCGTGGAGATATGTCCTCACCTGAACGTGACCTTTCTCTCTCTCTCTCTGCTCTGGATCTGCTTTAGTAGCGCCTTCAACTGCTCGTCCGTCACGCGTGTCCTCAGTTTCCCTGAACTTGCCAGCTGGATGAGCTGCAGCTCAATCTGCTCGGCAAACTGCGGTTTTACAATCCTGATGTTTGCCAGTCGCGACCTTGCGTCTGGGGTGAGTATCTGGCGGAGGATTGCCTCCTTCTGGGCCTGGAACTCTGCTTCCTGCTGCTCCCGTGCCTGTTGCTCCAGTGCCTGCTGTCTGAGAGCAGCAAGTTTACGCTGTCTGATTGCTTCGAGTTCCTCATCACTCACTGGATATCACCCCATACTCGGCTCAGTACCTGTCCAGTTCTGGGATTGCCTTCGAGAGCTCCTTCTTGAGTGCGGCCGAGAGCTTGTCCATGTATGACCTGCCAATGTTGGTCATCTCACGTCCCTTATTCCCTCGTTTCTTGATGAACCCTGCCCTCTCAAGCTGTTGGAGCGCCGTCCTTATGATTGCGCCGCCACCACGATGGAAATGGTTCGGCTTGGTACCACGCCTCTTTCGCCCACCATACTGCACCCGGAGGCGCTCCGTACCGATGGGCCCCTGCAGGTAGACCTTCCGCAGTATGCTGGCGCACCGTACATACCACCAGTCCGGGTTGTCAGGTGCTCTCTCCTTGTGGGCTCCTGTCTTCACGTACGGGGCCCACTCAGGTGGTCGGATTTCCTTGCGGGTCTTGAGCTCCTGTGCAAGGCGCCGTATCAGGATGTTTGCCGGGATGTCGTAGACTGTGGGCATACTTGTGTTCACCATAGGACTATGATGGACTGTCGCGCAGAGACTCGGCCGGTGGCCTATCTCAGAAGGCTGGAACCAACCACTAGGGTGTGCATAAAAGGTTGTCGCTGTGTTGTAACTTGGCAGGTTCAGCACTCGCACAATTCATGAACTATGACGATACCATCCTGTTCCTGTTTGTTTCCAGTTCCACCGATTGGCCGGATGTTGTGTGTCAGCAACAGGTGTCGACATGAGTAGCAGCCATGTAAATTAGTATGGACTGGTCGACTGCACTAGTGGGAGCCCTGCAGACATCCGGGCATGCAGTCCCGTAGACCGGGTCTGATTCAGCAGCCGCGTTCCGCATGCGAGTTAGCTCCGCACGCTGCTCTAGTGCAGACCACTTCTGTGGACACCTTCCTCCGCAAGTGTGACTGTTCTCTCACGCAAGCGGAAGAGGTGCCCAGCAGTCTTGGAGGTTGGCGACACCTCCCTTGACGGAAAACCCCACCTTGCTGCTGCAGGACTGGAGATACCGGGGCATTCCTCTTTCTGTGACGGGCGCTCGCATGGTATGACACACAGGATATTGCATAGGTGTGTCTAACAATTGCCAAGGCTCATGTTGTCATGAATGCTGGCTGCGGAAGGAGGAATGTAGCGGCTCGCTACATCCCACCGCATACAATTGTGCATTCGTCTTTCTCGGACTGTGTGTGCATGAGCAGTGTTGTCATAGATGTCCGCGTTTCGTAGAGCCCGGACGGTAGAAATATAACATAGTTATGCTGCTAACCAATAGGGACTCACGGGCTGGAGTGCGTGGCAACACAATGAGCGAGTCCAATTGGTGGAAAAAGGGTCACTTCGTACGCGAGGTCATTTCAGCTATTGTCATTCTGATGTGGATACTTGCAGTTGTAGGGTTCACTGCCCTCAGCCCGCTGGCCGCAATGGGGAGATTGGTTTCTGACACGGCCGACGCACTTTTCTTTATATTCGGTTTCGTCCTGTACGTGCTCTATGCGTCAAAGATTCGTTTGGTCGTCCTCGCAGCGTACTATAGAATCAAGTATCGAAAAGCAGGAGAGCTCAGTTACGATATTCCTCCTATTGAATCTGGTCATGAGCAGAACGAGCACGGTACAACAGGTGGGACTCAGCAAGGACTCCCCGACTATCACGATATTCTGGTCAAAGCCTCGTTCTTGAAACAACGGGGTCACCCACACACTCCAAAGTTCCCTGTATATATTGCGGCGCCGCATCTACTGAAGGAATGGGGCCCTTTCTCGGGCCTTCTTAGGAGAGTTGGGCTGTCTGGGCGGCTCCCCTCTCAATCTGTTCTACCAAACTGGGCATTTCATATTCTCTTGATAGATACGGAACTCACACTCAAGCGCGAAATACGGACTGGTGATGGTGGCAATAGTGAGGTAGTCTACGAGCTCCAGGTTGACCTTGACAAGGCCCGTTATGGGATATACAACAATGATGGAAAGCGATTTCTCGACTTCATCTATCTACGTGAACGGCATGGTTCAAGTGACTCCGAGCAGGACGCTGGAGAATGCGGCTCCGAGCAGCACACTAGAGAACACAGCTTCGAGCAGTATATTAGAGAGTACGATACTACGCGAGATTTCGAATTCTTCAAATGCCGCCCGATTGACAACGAGGCGCGCAGGGCGGCAATTGAAAGTCTCGATAGGGCCATCACAGCTTTCTTGGAGGGTGATGAGGTTCGCGACCTTTCTGGGGGGGGGAGCAGGCTCTCCCACATGTGCTACATTTGACCTGCATGCAGCCCCCCTCCGGTGGGTTTCTGGTGGTGTTGTTCCAATCGTGAAACATCAGGACAGACTATGGGTCGTTCTATTCTTTCGAGAAATCAAACCTAGGGGGTGGAATCTGGGGAACGGCTCCTCCCAGAGCAGTGACGAGTACACAAACATCAGGAAACTATTGGTGCGGGAGTTCCTGGAGGAGTTCATAGTTCTTGGAAGTCCACCGGTGCCCCGCAACACACAGTCTGCGGGAGTCACAGGGTCATGTGACTGCATAAGTGTCCCCAGGAAGATGCCTGAGTTCTACGAGGAGGGTACGCAGTTGACAGACTTGGAGTCAGCCGCCAGTCTTGTGTGGCGTGAACATGAGCAACTTCGCAAGAAACATGATGGCATCTCAATAGAATGGGACGATAGTAGCGAAGGCTATGTCCTCAAAACTATCGAAACCCCGTATCGTGTCCAAATCGTTTGCCCTGAAACCAAGACCCCTCACAAGGTTCCGAACGCCCTCTTTACTATCAATCCCTTCGAGTTTGGAATTGAAATCAACAAGATAATGTGGTTTAGACTTGGTGAAACGGATTATATCTTAGACGGCGAGATTCTGGAAACAGGCCCATTTCTTCTGCGAAGACCTGTGATACTCATCTCGCTTGACTTCCTGAAACGGAAGTACGATGAGAACGGCCGAGAAGTCGGTCTTGGGAAAACACTCACCCATCCTGGCTTTCCCAAGTGCAAGAGTCTCGGGAGTATTCCCGCCGGCGAGTACAGGCTCTTCCTTCGTGACATTTACTTCAAGAATGTCCGGCTTGCCTCCCTCATTTCCAAGAGCCGCGGCATAAGGGGGCTGAATGCTGGGGAAAGAGAGGAATGTCGTGCCCTAAAATCGTGGCTGCGCAATTACCAGCACCTATTTCTCGGCGATGAGTACCGCTACGGTGACGTGCCAATGGACACGATTTGGCACCGCATTCTAGAACTGGAAAACGGCGAGGTGTCCCGTGACCTGAAAGACTCTGATCCAAGCACACCTTACCTCACGTCACTATGCCCGGTCACGTGGAAAAACCTTGAAACAATCCTCGGCAACCCATCCATCTGGGATGAAATCCAGAAGATTTGATTCGGATGCAATATGCTGGTGGGTGGCGAGCCATAATCTCTTTCCAGAATGACTCCCTGTCCTCAACGTCGTGCGTATCTTTGACGCATTCTACTTGAAGTGTGTACGGCATTTCAACTGGAGTGTGACCATCATTCCACATGTCAAATATGAGCCTATGTGCATGCCAAGTCCATCTGTGTACTAATATAATATGGGTATGTCAGCGGGGTTTCAGTCGAGTCTGCAGGGAACCCAGACGGACTAGCAAGGGTGCCGGCGGGTAGTGCATGAGGTTCGCGTAATCCGGTTCTGAGAACGGGCACAACATGGGTGCTGTTTGAATGTAGAGCCGCTGGGCAGGGCACATGAGTGCATTGATGGGACTGATGGAATGTGTACCCTTTAGGAGCAGTTCAGATGTGCCAGTGATGTCAGGAAACAGCCATACACAACTAGGCGGTGACTTCTTGTTGCCAGTCCACTGTTGCGCCCTCTATCACCGCTGGAACCGTTTCTCCTGCTGCTGCACCATTCCCGTTTCAGACGGTACTAGTAGTGGGCACGTAGGGGCGTCGTACGGCAAACATATGTGCCTGGATGTGTTGACGACCACTCTTTCCTGTAACGACCTCCACTACTTGCGGATCTTGTAGATTACTGCGGTGTTCCCACGCACTCCTGCCAGTGTTGCCCCAGTCCGCATGCAGAGCTCCTCAAATACATCGGTCTTTGACCTGTTGCTGCTCAGCGCTGTCCTCAGTACACGCACCTTGATGTACTCGTGTTCTTTCAGGAGCCGTCGTGCCTCACTCACCACCGCGTCGCTCACTCCGGCCTTTCCAATCTGCATCATTGCAGGGTCTTGCCATGTGATTGCAATCCTTGTCGGGTCGGGCCTGCGTGTTACCCTCATTGTAACCATCTGTCATCCGTCACATCAGGGCCATTAACTACCTTTTGATGGGGAACCTGCGAATGGTGCCACATGAAAGACATGTGACGACCACATGTGTGGAGCGTCGTGCCCGCACACGCACCCTGCAGTTCCGCCCTGGGACGAGGACTGCCCCACACCTCTTACAGAGATGCCTGCGGATGTGCCACGGCATCCTTGTCCTCGCCTTCTGTGCTATCCTTGAGGCAATCCGCATCCACGCGCGCGCCAGATCTGGGCGCTCTCTCGCAACTGTGCGGGCCTGCTCCCATAGGATTCCTATCCGGGCGTGTGCAAGTCTGCGCACGAGTTTCCGTGGTTGTCTTCTCCTGTTCAACTCCCGTCAGTCCGCCGTTCTGCAGTTGCTACACGGTCGCCGGTGGCGGGCTGAGATGGGCCGTTCCCATAGTGTTATGTCGCCCCAACACCATGTCATTGCCCTGTTCGCCCACTCACGTTGTACGCCCTGGGGGCTCCCCTGTGCCTGTGGGCTCCCGCCTCTGGCTGGCCAGAGTGGTAGTTACTGATTTGGCACACACATCTTATATTGTTTCCAGATTGACCACCCGCCCGGGAATGGCACCATGCTCCATATTGTCCTCCTAGAAAGTGCGTTGGAACTAGTCCCCACCGACATAGTTGGGACAAGGCAGGTCCGGGCATCGGCCCGTCGTCGTGGACGCAGACCAGACCAGATGCTGCTCGACCAGAGCTATCATGGTCAGGCAATGCTCCGCCTCCGTGACCACGAGCGACGGGGGCGTCCCGATATTGTGTTCCTGAGCCTCCTGTCCCTCCTAGAGACCCCGCTGTGTCGCGCTGGCCTCCTGTCAGTGCACCTGCACCTCCGCGATGGGCGGGTGGTGGACGTAGACCCGACTGTCAGACTGCCCCGGAACTATGAGCGGTTCACCGGTCTGCTGGAACAGCTCCTACTCAATGGCCGCGTCCCACCGACCGGTACGTCCCTGCTGCAGGTCACGCAGAAGACCCTGACCGAAACACTCGACGCACTTGACCCGGACGGCCAACATGCACTCCGCATCCTTGCTGACGAGGACGGTCAGCCAATGTCAATGCACAGCCTCTGCAATTTCCTACCTGATGACCCCTCCCGTCCCGTCATTGTAGGCATCGGTGCGTTCCCGCACGGCGACCTCAGTGCCCGGATACGTCCATTGTTCCAGCACCATGTGTGTTTGGACAACGAGGTCATGATGGCGTGGCATGTCTGTTCAGAGGTACTCTGGGCATACTCCCTGCGGGTCGGCCTTGGGGACTCGTACAGGCCCCTGTCATCTGACAAACAACAGCCTTAAATCTCTACCATCCACACCGCACCAGTGTGGCCATCCCGGACGGGTGGCCGCGCCGACTGCGTGCGCCTGTAGTCTAGGGGTTATGATTCGACCCTTCCAAGGTCGCGACCCGGGTTCGATTCCCGGCAGGCGCACCACTCATCTTACCTACGACCTGCCGGGGGTGGAAGGGGCTCAGTGTTTCTGCCCGTGAACACAAGTCTTTTGTTGCCATAACCGTGGCCACATTGACTGAGGCGGGGCCATCCCACTCACAACATAGTCTACTGAGCGGAACACAGGGGTCAGGACATGCAGTCCCTCATCCACAACGGCATCATTGTTGTCGGCCTCCCCGAGGCCAGAGGCCTCACCATCCGTGTACGGGGTCGCCCTATCAAGATGGACCAGTTGCAGGAAGCAATGGCTGTTGCGTGGGTCAAGAAACTCGGCACACCCTATGTAGAAGACCCTGTCTTTGTATCAAACTTCATGCAGGACTTCAGCAAGGCCCTTGGTTTCAACCCGCCTCTCAGTATAGACGAGGTCGACTTCTCTGAGGTGATTGCTGTAGTCGAGGCCGAGCGGGCCCGGAAAGCAGCAATGACAGAGGAGGAGAGACGTGCAGAACGTGAGGCCCGGCGTGCTGAACGAGAACGCCTGAAGGAGAAGTACGGATATGCCATAGTCGACGGCGTGCGTATGGAACTGGCCAACTATCAGACGGAGCCTCCAGGCATATTCATGGGTCGTGGTGAACACCCCCTCCGTGGTCGCTGGAAGCCCGGGGTCACGCACAAAGACATCACTCTGAACCTCTCCCCGGACTCGCCGCGTCCACCGGGTGAATGGGGTGAGATTGTGTGGGCCCCTGACTGCCTGTGGATTGCAAAATGGACAGACGCTCTCACAGGGAAACTCAAGTATGTCTGGCTACACGACAGCACCCCTCCCAAACAGGCCCGTGAGGCAGCCAAGTTCGACAAGGCCCTCAGGATGGAACCGAAGCTGCCAGAGATCCGCCAGCATATCATGGACGGCCTCCGCAGTGAGAAGCCTCGGATACGTGAGGTCGCTGCAGCCTGCTACCTGATTGACAGGCTCAGTCTGCGTGTGGGCGACGAGAAGGACCCGGACGAAGCGGACACGGTCGGTGCCACCACACTTAGGGTCGAACACCTCACGCTGAAGAAGAACAACACTGTGGTCTTCGACTTCCTCGGAAAGGACAGTGTCCCTTGGCATAAGGAACTGCAGATGCCACCGGATGTCTTTGCGGTCTTCAAAGAGTTGTACGACCGGGCTGCAGCCCGGCTCGAGTCTTTCCTCAGGCGGGAGGCCGAGACGACCAGTGCAGACCCAAAGAAGGTCGCCCAGATATTCCCGAGCATAGGCAGTTCCAGTGTGAACCGGTTCCTCAGTCAGGTCGACCCCGACCTCACGGCGAAGGTCTTCCGCACACTCCACGCATCTGTTACTATGCGGGACGAGCTGGCGCACAGCAACGCCAGACAGGACGACCCTGACTTCATCAAGAAGGCCGCCTTCAGGCGTGCTAACCTTGAGGTCGCCCGCCTCATGAACCATACAAAGCAGGCCCCTAAGAACTGGGAGCGTACTGTCGAAAGGTACCGGGAACGGCTGAGAAAGGCCGATGAACGTGTGGAACGGGCAAAGGCCAAGGTCACCGAAGCCGAAGAGCGTCTAGAAACGACCAAGGCCAAGATCAAGCTGGCACGTGAGAAACGACATGCCCGGCTCGAAACACTACGTGCTAAGGTCGAGGAACTGCGTGCTGCGCTGGCAACAGCAGAGGATGCAGTGAAAGCAGCACAGCAGGCCCTCAAGGAGGCACAGGCTGAAGCAATGGCCGCCAGTCCCCACAGTGATGGAGTCCACCAGATGGGGGGCAAGAAGAGGTCGTCGCGTAGGTCAAGTCGTGACCCACTGTCCCGTTTCAAGAAAGAAGTGGACCGGGCGAACACCCGGGTCAGACGTCTGAAGGGTCAGCTCAGGCGTGCTCGCAAGAGACTGAAGGATGCCAGAGGCCGTGAGATAACATCGAAGGAGCGAGAGGCGGAGCGCCTATCAAGAGCCCGGAAGGCTGTAGATACGGCAAAGAAACGTCTGAAGAATGCAAAGCTTGCAAGGCGTAAGGTGAAGGTCGACTTTGAACTGGCCAAGGCCTGTCGTACCTGGAACCTTGGCACATCCCTCAAGTCGTACATCCACCCCCGGATTGTATACCGTTGGTGCCAGGAGGTGGACTACGACTGGCGCAAGGTATACCCGAAGACATTGCAGCGGAAGTTCGAGGGCTGGATTGCCGGCTAGTCGTCACTACTGATGTCCTAGGATCTCTCTCCGGATGCGTGCCTCGATCAGGTCTCTGGTCTCGATGAACTTCAAGAGCACTTCCTCGTATGACCCTTGGAACGCAGCTGGGTCTGGCATTGGCCAGTGCAGGACCTCTCGTGCTCTTGGGGGGAGGACGCACTCCTCCTTCATGGGGTCACACAGGGTCGCAACAAGGTCGAAGGGCTGGTCGAGGAACTCGGTGATGTGTTTCGGGTGCAGTGAGAGGTCGTCAATCCCCCTCTCCCTGAGTGCCTCCAGTGCAAAAGGGTTGACCTCCTTGGCTGGCTGTGTCCCAGCACTGAAGACCTCATGTTGTCCTCCTGACAACGCGCGCAACAGGGCCTCCGCCATCTGACTGCGGGCCGAGTTCCCAGTACACAGGAAGAGCACTCTCAAGAGCAGCACATCCTCAACCACAATGGACAGGAGGTTGTGTAAGGAGAGCTAGTACGCGAGCCAGTAAGAATGGTGGTGCGCCCGCCGGGATTCGAACCCGGGCCGGCTGCGTGGCAGGCAGCCATCATACCCCTAGACAACGGGCGCCATTGCAGTACTGCCACCTTGACAGTGTTAAAAAGCTTACCGCACCACACATCCTGCCCGCAACTCCTGCGCTATGATATCAGCAAGCAATAAAAGTCGGTCGGAGGAGGGGCTACACACCATGCAGGTCCGACCAGATTTGATTGGCCGTCCGTCAGAGGCAACGGACAGCGACAGGCAACAGACCCCCGTCCGATGCGAGTGGCTTGCTATAGCCAAGGGCATCGGTCTCTTCATAGTAATCTACCTGCATGCTACTTGGGAGGCCATCGCACCATGGAATGCCTTCTTCTCGGGGTTTGCAATGCCCCTGTTCTTTGTGATTGCCGGCCTCACATATGACAACGAGAAGTACCGACACAATATGCGGGTCTTTGCGGTCACGCGTGCCCGCCGGTATCTGATACCCTATGTCATCCTGTTCACTATGTGGATTGGCCTTGTGACCGTTGCACCCGGTTCGGGGACTGACCAGAATGCGACCCAGCTCCTGTTCTGGTTTGCCTATGGTAACGGGCCCCCGAGCGGCTCACCCCATCTCTGGTTCCTCCCGACCCTGTACTTTGGTCTTATCCTCTTCATGCTTGTCGACCGCGTGACGAAAGACCTCCCGGCTGCGACAAAATGGGTCTTTGCTGTGGTCTTCCCCCTCATCACGGTGGCACTCCACTCCCTGTTCTCCACCCTGTGGCCCTATCTCGTCCCATGGCGGATAGGCGCTATGTTTGTCGCTGCGACCTTCATCTTGGTGGGCAACGAAATCCGCCGGTACCTCCGCCTCAGGGCGTGGACCGTGGGCTCACTGGGCCTTGACCTCCTGTCCGTGCTCGGCGCAGCACTGGCCCTTTTCATGGTCTGCCAGATCAATGGGTTCACAGACATAGCAATGGACAACATCGGCAACGTGTGGCTCTACCTGACCACGGGCCTCCTAGGGACGTACATCGTGTTCGTCATCTCCGCGCTCGTCGTACAGTATGGTGGGCGGGTCAGGGAGTTCATGACCCGTGTTGGCACGTTCTCGCAGGAACTCTATGAGATACACCCAATGTTCCTGTACACCGTGCCTCTCCTCCTCGGGCTCGTCGGCGTAGTGGTCACGAACCCTATTGCAGCAGCCAGCTCACTCTGGCCCCTCAACTACCTCGTGATGTGCGCCTTCTCAATCCCGCTGGTGTTCTATGTAGTCCCCCGGCACGGCATCCTGAGGCTCGTATTCCGTGGCTCCACCAGAGCGGACCGCACTCCTACCCCTGCACCATCATAGTACCCCAGCCGCACGCCTTATCATGAGCGCCCAGAACGTGGACTCAAGTTCCAGTGCTCCGGGGCTGCGCTCACCCGTGTCTAGGGCCATGAAGTCACCACATATCCAGTAGCCCTGTGCCCGCTCTTCCAGCCACTCACTTGGGAACATGTACGTCCCCTGTTCGGTGCGGTACTCCTCCATTGTGTCAAGGAGGCCAATGAATGCGGGGCTCTCCCTGAAACTGGTGGAACTGGCCAGTATCTCCACCAACTGTAGTCCCCTCGGCTTGCCGTCTAGCAGCGCGCCGAGGGCACAGGGCGCCATTGTCGACACCCCCGCCTCCTCCGTACCGCCTGACAGCCCATCACAGATGCGTCCGACCAGTTGCTCGACGCCATCGCGCAGCTGAGGGCTCCCCATGATCTTCTCTGACCGCAGGAATGCAAGTATGTCGTAGAGCGTCAGGTGTGCGCCCCCCTGCGACAGCGCCACTTGCAGTTGCCGCTGCAGTATCTCGTCAACGCGCCAGATGTCTTGGTATCGGGCTATGCTCAGCATGTCCGCCACCAACACGGCTGTCGATGAGGTGGTCCTCCCGTCCCCTTCAGTCAGCCACACCCTGAACGGCAGCGTCAAGGTGTCAAATGGCTGGAGACCACCCCTCATCCCGAGCTGTGCAAGCTTGCCCATCACATTCACAAACGCTGTGGGCTCATCGGAGGTGATGGCCTCCGCCCCGAATGCTGGCGTGACCCGTGAGAGCCACCTGCCTACCTCCTCGCTCCTCAAGAAGTTCCTGAGCACTGTCGTGACCACTCCGAGGTCCTGCTCGTGATAGAAGTCGACAGTCATGCGGAAGCGGATTACCGGCCCCCCATTGTCTAGCAGCCACCTTGCGAGATCCCAGGGGTCTGTGATTCTGGCCAATGTTGTTCACCAACTGTCACACACGGCAGCAGTTAAGAGCGCTTCGTATACCGCCATGATTGACATGAACGCCACTGAGGACCAGCTCGGGACAATACGCAGGCGCGTCCTCCGCGAGATATACGAGCGACGGATGCTCCTGACCTCCGTACGTGACAGGCCCGAGGGCTGGACACTGGTGTCCGGTGTGTGGAGCCCGTTCTATTTCCAGCTCCGCCTCCTGAGCTCGTTCCCCGAGACCCTAAGACTGGTCGCCAAGGGCTTGGCGATGGTACTCCGCAATGCGGCACCACATGTAGACCGTCTTGTCGGCCTCGCCCATGCAGGTGTGCCCATTGCAACCGCGCTGTCCTTGGAGACCGGCATCCCGGCCTGCCATACACGGAAGCTGGCGGGTGTCCGTACTACTGAAGACCTCCGGGAGGCAATTGCAGCATACGGTGACCATGCCCTAGTAGAGGGCGCAATTGAGAGCGGCGAGTCGTTGTGCATTGTTGATGACCTGGTCACGGGCCTTGAGAGCAAGCTTGTGGCCCGCCAGATGGTCACGAGCGAGGCCGAACGTCGGGGCCTGCGTGATGTGCGATGTGATGACATACTCGTTGTCCTTGACCGTCAACAGGGTGCGGACAACCGTGCAAGAGAGGCCGGCCTGCGCCTCCATGCCCTTGTCCGCTTGGTCGACGAGGGCCTGCCAATCCTCGAAGATGTGATGATGCCCGAGGAGTTTGCGGTAATCCGTGACTACCTCCTCGGTCCTTGAACGTCGCCCGGCCCGAAACCCCTTTCTGTCAGCACTCACTATCCCATATACATGAACGCACGCGACGACCCAGTCAGAAAAATGCTCCGGGTTGCCCTGGGCACAATCCAACAACACCACTCCTTCTATCTCCGCGCTGCCAATGCTGCTATGACCCCACAGGTGAAAGCACTCCTCCTCGTCCTTGCAGAGTCCGAGGAGGAACTGACAGAGAAGATTAACGACATGCTGCTGAAAGGGATTGTCGAGGAGCTCAGCTCTGTCGTCCAGGTGGGCGGGGTGCAGGCCACCCCTGACAGTACACCCTTCGCACCAGAGCGACACGACACCGACCCGCGCATTTTCGTCTGCAACAAGGCACTTGAGCAGGAGGTCAGAGCATACTCGTTCTTCCTCTCTATTGCAGCACATGCCAAGTCGGAAGTGGTCAGCCACCTGTTCGAATACTTCGCCCAAGTGAAGGCAGAACAGATACGGCGCATCCGCCGCGTCTGCGAGTCCTTCTGACCACCTATCTTGAACACGTGTTCTAACTTGCCGCAGCAGGGAGCCGCCACTGCACGCAATACAAGCAATAACTTTATATATTTTTGATGATTTAAGATATGTGTGTGCCGGGAGGCGCGCGTGCCCTGGTGACTCCCCACTGGCTCCATTGGAAACCATGGGGTGGGTGGGTGACACATCACCATGGACTGCAACAGGAGACTCAACATGATGATAGAGGCCCTAGGTAGAGAGCAACCAGTGTTGATACCCCCAGTGGTGCTTGATGACTACGACGAATTCTGTCGGTTTGCGAGGGACGCGGCGCTTGTGACGTACCGTGTTGAGCACTTCAACGGCCCCTTCACAGACCACATGGGACGGGTTCGTCGTGTGGTGTTCTGTGCGGTTGGAGCCATGGTCAATGGTGTACCAATGACCTTCAAGTACGTCTTCGAGCCGTCGTACGACGCATCTGCAGACTGGGATGCTGTCGTGTGTGCTGTGGACCGGGCGGTACGGACAGCCATCGCCGACCTCGGAGCACAGACGGACATGGTAAGGGGCACAGTCGAGTCGGGGGTTCCACTTGGTGCCGTGCTGAGTGCGCGGATATAGTCTGTGTGCTCCCATGTTCGGGCAGTTTTGTTATGGTCCGACTCGCCTGTGTGCCCACGACCAACAGCATTATCTGTGTATGCAACATGTGTCCGAGTGGATTGCATTGATCCGTCCGGAACCGATTGAGTCCATCATCCCTCGTATTGTCCGGCAGTACGAAGAGGAGCCCCGGGGCTGGCACGTACTCAGCACGCCGTCCGGTGACTGGCTTGTGCTGGGCCCACATGAGGCATATCAGCTGCGACTAGTCCCGCTTGACCCCATGCGATATGTGGGTTCTGGGACTGCCATTGATGACGTTGACCGCGTCCTTGAGGCGACCCGGAGTGCACCCGAGTTTGGCCTGCGCCCCCTCAATGACAGTGACCTCCGCCGTCTGATGGCTGCCGCTGAAGGTGCCGTCGCCCTGTCCTCATCTGTCGAGTCTGTTCTTGGTCGGGCCCCCAGAAGGCCCACCGCGGTCTTTTCGTCCGATGTCCGCCACGTCCTGTCGGGCCCCGTATTGGTGCGTCCCGACCTGCGTTCCATGAGCCCGGCTTTCTCCGAGGTACAGGAGCAGCTTGACAGGGCCGCTGTGGACATGTTCAGGACAAGGTTTCCGGAACGTGCTCGCATGTTCTTCTAACCCACTCGCATGTCGTGTCATATATTACTATCCCGATTCCTGCGACCCCTGTCATGCTCCGGCACGCACACACTGTCCCAGAGTTTGAAGAAGAAGTGGTGGGCCGCGCCGGATTTGTCGGCCAAGCCCCCGTACTGGGATCCTGTGAACCGGCGACCACCGCACTGTCAATGCGGTATCATAGCCGGGCTAGACCAGCGGCCCGTCGTAGTCCCCTCCTCCTGCGGGTGATTAAAAAGGTTGCGTCTTGGGGTCGGGTCAACTGACTTATGGTGATATGAAGGCAAGAACTGTTGGCCCTCCGATGTAACCGGGCCAGTGAAATACTTGTCCAAGCTGAACAATGATGACCCATAGAAATACAGGGTGAGGGGTCGGGGGCATGGGACACTTCACACCTGGAGATAGAGCGTTCTGGTTGTTCGTCGTAGTTGCCTTTGCATGGTCGTGGCTGTTCTGGACACCTCAGTTTCTATGGGACTTCTCTCCGTATGTCGCTCCGTTCGGCCCTTCTGTGGCTACTCTCCTTCTCACATACAAGAAGGGCCGGATGGGACGAAGAATCTACTGCGAAGAGGTGCGGACTTTCGTTTCATTAAAGTCTGGCGTGTGCCAGTCCTTCTATTGATACCCATTGTGGGGTTCTCTCTCCTAGTGGCTGTTCCCAGTTGGAATCCGGCACCTGACATTGTAGTCCCGCCACAGTCATGGGTCTTCATACCGGTATTCCTCTACATCCTCTTTCTCAGTGTGCCTGTAGCGGAGGAGTTTGGTTGGAGAGGATATGCCCTCGACAGGTTGCAGACAAGGTACAGTGCTCTTGTATACGGGTAGGAGCATACTATCTGTCCTCCTCCATACCAACCGGTAACCCAATACTTCATCTTCCCAATCGGCGGGACTGGCCTGAGCGGGCAATACTCGCTCATATTGAATGCAGTCGTTGTGCTGATTGTACTCACGATATGGGGGCCTAGAAGACTGCTCCGCACACAGAATGCCGAATCGGTTTCGTCTGACAGCGGATAGGTGCAGGACTAGAAGCCCTCCCAAACCGTTTCGGTAACCCCCCCGGAGGAGTTATCACCAACAGTAGCGGGCGAGCAGGACTGGTGCTGGCGGTCCTCCTCTGTGCCCACAACAGCGTGTCCACTGCCTGTCGCGGCACACCATGCCCAAGTATCACTCTTTGGGGCTGACGAGTGGCAGACCGAGCTCTCATGGCCCTGACTTGTGGTGTACATCACCACCGGACAGGTGTTGGTAGGGCCAGCTGCTACGGGTCAGGTGTACAGGGACAGGCCTGCCCTCGCATGTCTGGTCAAAATCCGCCTTACGAGTTGTCTCTTCAGTCTCTCGTACGTGTCGAGCTCAGCTATCATCTTGTACATTATGTCGCGGATGTACTCGTCCTCATATGCGAGCCTGAGGACGGTCTCCATGTTCTTCTCGCTCTTGAACACCAGTTTCGCTATGCTCTTCCCGACCTTGAGGTCGTCCATGAAGCGTTTCTTCCAGCGCCCCTCGTATTCACGGAGCAGCTTGGGGTCTTTCTCCCTGACAGCCCGGTTCAACACGTCGGCTGCAATGATTCCAGACTCAATGGCCATCGGAATCCCCTCCCCGGAGAATGGGTTCACAAACCCTGCTGCATCGCCCACCAAGAGTGCCCGTCCGACTACAGTCCTTTCTGCAGCCCCCGAGTATGGGAGTCGTGCGGCTGAGTCAGACACGATTTCTGGCTCGATGTCGTGCTCTTCCACAAAGCTCTCTAGCCACTTGTTGAAGTGCTGACGGATGTTCTGTGCCCTGTCCTGTCGACACCCGGCTCCTAGGCTCAGGACACTCCTCTTTGGGAAGCACCAGACGTAGCCATAGGGTACGGGGCCGAAGAAGATGTCTATACTCACTCCTTCCCTGTCGAATGGGACGCCACAGATGCGTGTCACGGCGTCCGCCCCGACCTCCACTTCCACTTCTATGGCAACAGCAGCAGTGTCACGCTTCCACCCCTCATAGAACCCGAGAGACCGCGCCACAGTACTGTTGATGCCGTCAGCACCCACTACGAAGTCTGCTGTCACGGTCCGCCCGTCATCCAGTGCGACCGTGACCTTGTCACTGTCCTGTGCCACCCCAACAGCCCTCGTCCCGTCCCACAGCTCAGCGCCGGCCTCTCCGGCCTTCCTGAAGAGCAGGTGGTCGAACTCCTCCCGCATGACGAGGTCGCCTGAGATCTGCGGCCTGATACACTCCACCTTCAGCCCAGAGGGGGAGTAGAACCTCTGTCCATAGACGCGCCTGTGCACCACCTCGTCAATTGGGAAGTCCAGCAGTTCCCTCACTATGTTCCTTATGCCTCCGGCACATGGCTTGTCTCTCGGAAAACGGGCCTTGTCCATCAGAAGGGTCTGCATACCCTTCTGTGCACATCTCCGTGCTGTGGTTGAACCTGCCGGCCCTCCACCTACAACTATGACATCATAGTCGCTCATTGTACTGGCACCACTGCACCCCGTGTGTTGTGCCGCCACTAATTTATTTTCCATTGTCCGGATGTGTGGTCAGCGGCCGGTGCTGCCAAACCCGCCGGCCCCCCTCTCAGACTCTGACAGAGTCTCTACAAGTTCGAGTTCTACTCTGGGGACTGGTCTTACCGCAAGCTGGCCGACCCTCATCCCCCTCCTGACCCTGAACACTGTGTTCCCGTGGTTTATCAGGATGACCTTGACCTCTCCCCTGTACCCACTGTCAATGGTACCGGGGCCGTTCAGGACGCTGATGCCCTCTTCCAGTGCGAGGCCGCTCCGTGCCCTGACCTGTCCCTCATACCCCTCGGGTATCTCAAGCGCGATACCTGTCCGCACTGCACGCCACTCGCCAGGTGGCAGGTCGCAGTCCTCTACCGCATACAGGTCAAATGCTGCGTCCCCATGTCTTGCAAGGGTGGGTACCTGTGCACCGGGCACCAACTTCTTCACACGCACTCTGACAGCGTCCACAGGGCCACTCTCCTCTTCCCGTGGGGTTGCCAGATGTATAGAACCCTGAGTATTATTCTCCCTCATAGTGAATCCCTCTAGTGTGTACATTGCCAGTGCCCGTATTGTACCGTCAGGATTGCCCCCGGGTCTACAGTCACCATGGCGTCTGCACCAGTCATATAGGGCTGACCCGTCCGGTCATGTTGCCTACAATACGACGAGAAATAGAAGTGGTGCCGCGGGCCGGATTTTTCGGCCGGGAGTCGTGACGAGCCCCCGTGAACCGGCGACGACACGGTCTTCAGCCGTGCGATCTCCCTGACTGATCTACCGCGGCTCACTCCACCGACAAACTATAGACGATATAAAGCTAGCGCATACGTCGGTGTCACACATACCGATGCGACATGGGTCTGACCTGCACATCGTGTCTGTGGTGCTATGTGACAGACGTTGTCTGACCTGCTACTGGTGTCCATACAGAACCGCACTGTCCCCCACATGGCGGGAGGTGCACCATACCATACCTATACCATGTCCAGTGTTGGTGTGGACTGGCTGTCATTCAGCGCAGTTTGTAGTTCGTATAGCTTGCGATGACTGCTGTCACTATTGCTGCAATGTTGGCTGCTAGGGGATAGATGAACAACGAGTCGAGAAAGGCAAGGGTGGCAAGCCACGACGGGAGGTTACTGATATCAGATATCCCGAAGGGGACAAAGTAGACCATCATGAACACTGCGGTCAACAGTGCAACGCCGACGAATGGTGGGAGGTCTTCTCGAGACCTTGCAAGAGCGGAGAGTCTGTCAATCCATGACATCTTGCTCTTCTGTCTTTTGCGTCGCTTCTTCCTTGATGCAATCTCTGCCCACCTGTACATTGCCTCAGCCATGAGGACATACGCTCCTGCCAGGACTGCCGTGACACCCAGTGACACAATCAGTTGCAGCTCTACACTCAAGACCTGCACGTATACGGTGGCATGCCATATCAGGGGCACCTGCACCAGTGCTGCTATTCCTATGAATATCATGACAAGTCCTGGCTTCTCATCGCGTTTCCACCTGACTGGAGGGTTCATGTCATTTCACCTGGCTGTTGCCTCGTCCGGGTGGGCGGCGCCCACTTTAACCTTTTGGAGCACCAGGGCATGTTGAGTCATCATCTCTTCACAGCCATCTGCTTCATGTGCTGTCCCCCCCGCACGGCCTCGACCTCAAACCAGTGACCATGGTCTTCCATCCGCACCACGTGGAAGTCACACTCTTCCAGTAGTGCAGCAGTCCTTGACATGTCCTGTCCCTGTCTACCATGCATCCCGTATCCGACCTGTGTAATGGTGCCGTCAGGCAGAATGCCCCGCATCCTGAAGATGAACACATCCGTGTCGCAGTCAATCCTGCAGGCCTTCACCAAGAGGGCCCCACTACCAGTCAGCACCCTTGAGACCTCTCTCACCACGTGTCGCTTGACGTCCCATCCGGGCATGAACCCAAGCGAGAACCAAAATGTGGCAATGTCAAATGTGGCGTCCCGGAAACACAGGGACCTTGCATCTGCAACTACCCATGTGGCCTGTGTTTCGTGGATGCGGGCCTCTCGCACCTCGTCCATTCGGATGTCCACAGCACAGACCCTGTCCCCTTCGACCCTTGCCACTAGGCCCTCTCCTCCTCCCCCAATGTCAATGATCCGTCCCGGCCCGGTGACCCTGTTAAGGACGACTTCTTGGAGTGGAGTCCTGAACACCGTGGGACTGGGAGTGCTGTGTGATACGTCCATGTGGTGCTCCCGCCGTCCGACCGATGATAACTCTGTCGCCACCTTTCACGTCTGGAGTGTCCATGGGGCCTGCACTAGCGGGTCAGGTCGGTCACAACAGCAGAGATAAGAAGAGTGGTGGACCGGGCGAGATTTGAACTCGCGACCTCCTCCATGCCAAGGAGGCGATCTCTCCCGGCAGGCCCGGTATGCGGGCCCACAACCGGGCTGATCTACCGGCCCATACTGTATGTTCGCTCTGTGTGTCTGGTACTATCCACGCACTCGCATGCCATAAACCTTCTTGTGTGCCCAGTTGTAGCTCCGGAGTCGGCTCGAGGCACCAAAGCCGCAAGCAGCACATCTCTTGTGTCGGACATGATAGGACCTCCTACCACATCTCCTACAACGTATGTGATGGGGGTTGTTCTTCTTGCCCCTTGCTGGTGTTCCCTTTCCCATCTCGTTCTACTCCTTGCCACTCTGGGGGGATGGTGACACGATTACCACATTGTCGCCCCTGACAATGACCGTTGCAATTGCGGTCACGACTTCTTCTTCGGTCTCTGGGTCGAGAGCTATCTCGTCTGCGTCTTCCAGTATCAGGTTCAGGTGCTGGTCAAACCCACGGAGTCTTCCTCTTATCTTTCTCTTTCCCTTCAGCTCGACTAGGACCTGCGTTCCTATCGAGTGTTGGAGCAGCTCCATTGGCTTCCCTGCATTCACTGAAGTCCACCAACGCGGAAGACACATCGAGAGAAGCAGCTCACGATGTTCGCGCTAACCTTATGGAACGGCTTAAAAAGCTGACGATGGACACTCGCGGTACCGGTGCCAGTCCCGACCGTGTGCCCGGCACCAAGACCGATGCGGCATGATTGCTATGACGAAGACTATGCGTGTCCGACGACGCCACCTGCTCAAGAAACGGGACCGCAAGGCCCTGGTGGCTGAGCTGTCTGGTAGCCTCGGCCAGTCGCTCGAAACACTGTCTGGCCGTCCCGACCTTGAAGTTGGCCTGTTGGACGCTGGTGAGCGGGTTGTCCTGCTCGACGGCGAGGTCATGTTCTTTGAGGTGGGCGGTCGTCTGCTCCCGACAGTCCGTGCGATTCTCGGTGGTCTCGTCCAGCTCCCAAAGGTCACAGTCGACATGGGCGCAGTGCGTCACGTTGTCAATGGTGCCGATGTGATGCGCCCCGGTGTCACAGAGATTGACGATGGCATCGCTGAGGGGACGGCAGTCGTGGTGGTCGACGAGCGACACAACAAACCGCTCGCAGTCGGTGTGGCACTGATGTCCTCTGAGGAGATGCGGCTTGCGTCTGGCGGCAAGGTCGTCAGCAACAAGCATCACATCGGAGACCCGCTCTGGGAGTTTGGGAAGTAATCCTCTGCGGCACCTGCCCGCCTGCGCCGGAGGTGTTCCAGTGCCGCCTTGAATACGGTGCGGGCATACTGTTCCTCAAGACCACACTTCCTTGCAAAACGGTCGCGTGCCAGGTCCTCCTTTTCCCGGTCAACCTCCTTGTAGACTATCTGCTCAATTGATGTGTACCCCCTATCAAAGAGGGTCCTTGCGGCCGACCGTGTGAGCCTCATTGATGTGCCCTCCTTGCCGGGGATTTCGAGGTCCATCAGGTCTGACCTTGCCAGGTCTTTTGAGATGCCGTACTGTAGCCGTCGACTGAAGACCCTGAACTCCTCCGCAAGGGCTGGTTGTTGACGGCTCGTCATATACTTCGATATATCCCATGCGATGTTGCTACAAATCCTAACGAATGCTTCGAGGTCACCGTCGTTCATGTACACGCCACCATATCTCCTCCCCTCCACCTCTATCCGGCCAGCCAGCTCCTGCGCTCTTTCTATCACCTCGACCAAGGGCAGTTCGTCAATCCAGTCTTTCAGGATCTGGACCTTGACGGCACGGCGCTGTTCCACAAGTCCACGGTACCACTCGTCTGGTGGACTGAGACCGGCCACCTGTACCTCAATATCTAGGGGCATCAGGTTGCTGGGGCGTATTGACTGCGGCAGCCGGAACTGCAGGACGATGTCTATCAACACCGAGTCATCAACACTACTGGTCAGCCCCTCCAGTATGTTGCGGATTCTTACGAGTTCCATGATGTCGAGGCCCGCCTGCACGGCCGCTGCGGCATCCTCAGCCAATACGTAGTGACCGTCCTCTTCGACTACCACCTGCTCTTCTACCAGCCATCCAAAGAGCTTGGCAAACATCGAGTCCAGTCTTCGCTTGGCGTCCTTGTCCACGGAGGCCCAGAAACTTCGGCCCGCTGCACCGAAGAACGCGTCCCGTGCCTCCTGCGCCGTGAACTGTCCTCTCCGGACCGCTCCTCGCATTATCAGGCTTGCCGCAAGGTTTGGTGGCACTACTGCGGGACGGAGTGGTCTCAGTGGGCCGTGCAGGAGTCTCCGTTCTATCTCCTTTCTGTCCCCCTTTCTTGCCCTGTCGTCCATGAATACAAGGTATACGCGTCCGCCATGCTCTGCAAGGTGGTATTCTCCGATGCGCCCCGCTATCTGGAGGTATCTTGTCCTGTTAGTGATGTTGTTAGCAAGGACTCTGTCAAAGAGAATGATGACACAGTCGACTGGAAGGCTAGTGCCCTGTGTGATGCCGGTCGTGGAGACCACGGTTCTGATACGTCCTTTCCTTGTGTGTTCCTCAAGGCGTCCCCTCACATCTGCCCTCAGGCCTGCATGGTAGAACGCCACGCCCCTCGCTAGGGTCTCACACAGCTTCCGCATCACTGGCATGGTGGTCTCTCCACCAACTACCGCCTCGACGGTTCTCGGGTCGACCTGGCGTGGGTAACGGGCAGCAAGCCTCTCCGCATACTCTTCCACATTGCTCCGGGTCCCAACGACGACGAGCACAGTGCTGTTGTTATAGTCGCCCATGTGATGGAGCACGGCTTCTAGTGGGTCGTTGGCCTTCACATGTGCGCTCTGTGCTGCATCGCTGCTGACTATCTCAATACCACCGTCCGTCCTTGTAACTATGAACTCGTCAGGGAACAGTCTGACACTGGGCCTGAACACCTGGGCGCCGAGCCACTGTGTCACCTCTTCTGTTGCCCCAAACCTCGACGAGAGCGTGAGGACTCGTGTCCTGTCCTTCAAAAGTGCCACTAGGATGTCGAGCCTGGCACTCCTGTCTGTGCCAAGGTTCCGTACAGTGGTCTCTTTCACTGTGGAGTTCAGTTCGGTGAGCTCGTCGATCACTACCAGTCCTAGGTTCTCAGTCCATCTGCGGTTGCTGAGCACCGCCGACAGTGCAGACTCGATGACGGCGACGACAATGTCTGCACTTTCAAGCTCCTCATCTGTCGGCCGTGACTGGCCGTCATGTCTGACCACCTTGTACCCCATGTCTTGGAACAGCTGTCCGTACTCGCTGATTACCTGACGGTTCAACGACAGGTACGGTGTTACATAGAGGCACTTCTCCCCTGCCTGGATGCTCAGGAGGGTCACTATCATTGCAAGGAATGTCTTGCCAGAGCCCGGCGGCATCTGGAGCATCAGGCTCCCACTGACAGTCCCGACCTCATCTAGGAACCTGGCCTGTGCAGGGAGGAGCGACACGAAATTCTTCCGCCTGAGGAGCTTTCGTGCTGCCTGTTGGACATCAGTTTCGCCCTTCATGTAGTCGACAAGGGTGCTGATGGTCATCAGTGCCATCCTCCCCTCACGTGTGATCATGAACTTGCGCTTGTTCTTCGCACGTGGGCCGGCAGCTGCAACATAGCCCACTTCTACTAGGCGGTTCATGGTCTCGTAGATTGTGCCACCAGCTAGGACTCTCCCATACTTCCTCCTGACATCTGCCCGTCGGAGCTCCCCTTGGGAGGCCAGTGTTTCGCCCTCTTTGTCGTATTGCTGCATCACGCCTGCAACGATTTCGTGCCATCTCAGTCGCGGGGCAATATCACCGAGCTCTGGGTTCAGTACATCGAGGATTTCAATGGCGTAACGGTTGCTCAGTGCCTTCAGCTGGGTCCTGAGCCGCTGGATTTCTTCACGCGTCATCCTCGTGGTGCCCATCTTTTTCACTCGCCACTGGTGAGTTGACAGTATGGTGTGCCCGCCTCTTAAACCAGACCCATAATACACGGTCTTTTCTTTTGCGCCAGCGCACTCTACGTGGGTACGAGGTGCGTATCTGTGCGGTTCTGGAAAAGAGACGAAGAGGAAAAGGCTGAGAGCACTGTGGAGTCTGAAGAGCCGCAGGCCGGGCCGGTCCGCGGGCTAGGTGTATTTGCACCCGCTGGTGTGACGAGCTGTTATCCTGATGGGGAACACGAGTGTAAGCGGCTGGCAGAGCTTGAGGCCATATTCATCCGCTCGAAGCGTCTGGAGTCCCTAGACGATGTGCCCTATGTTGTCAATGAGGTGCGGGCGGGTAACATTGTCCTCCTAGACATCAGCGCCCTGAACAACGGACGCGAACAGTCACGTCTAGAGCTGAAGCGGATAATTGAGCGTATCCGGGGGGAAACCCGGTGTTTCCGTGCCGACATGGCCCTTGTCAATGACAACTGTGTGATTGTCACGCCACCTTTTGTGAAGATGTGAGTCCGGGTCTGTCTGCCAGTCCGGGCTTGGCCCGGCCGGGCACTCACTCCTCACACGAGCTTGATGCTCTCTGTTACCTCGCGCCCGCGGGCTGTCTACGCGCGCAGGCGCGGCGACACTCACTCCTCACACGAGCTTGATGCTCTCTGTTACCATGAGCGCCTTGGTGTCGACGTTCATTGCCTTGTGGATTGTCGACGCCAGGTTCATGCACTTGGTGGCCTCCCCGTGGCACGTGAGAATCCTCTCTGGTACGGGGCTCACTCGTTTCACGAAGTTGAGTATCTGCTTGCGGTCCGAGTGGCCCGAAAAGCCCTCCACGGTCTCCACCTGCATGTTCACCCTGATGACAATAGTCTGTCCCTCTCTGTTCCTCATCTGGACCTCTTTCCAGCCCTTCTGAATACGTCGGCCCAGCGTCCCCTCTCCCTGGTACGAGACAAAGATGAGGGTGTTCTTTTCGTCGGTCGCCATCAGCTTGAAGTATTCCACGCTCGGCCCACCTGCCAGCATCCCAGAAGTCGCCATGATGATGCACGGCTCGCCGTTCACAATCTCCTCTCTCTGTTCCGGGCTGTCGACCTGCACGAAGATGTCGCTCAGGAACGGGTTCACGCCCTGATGGAATATCATCTCCCTGATCTTCTTGCTGAGGGACTCTGGGTGTGTGGTGTGTATTGCAGTGGCCTGTGCTATCATGCCCTCGATGTAGACCGGTACACGGGGCATCCTCTTCTTTGATACGAGGTCCTCGATTACTATCATGAGTTCCTGTGCCCGCCCGACCGCGAGGACGGGGATGAGCACCTTGCCTCCCTTCTCAAGAGTCCTCTTCACTATCGAGGCGAACTTCCGCTCGACCTCCTGCCTAGGTGGCATCTTGTCTGTCGGGAGGCCATACGTACTCTCTATGATGAGGGTTTCAAGTCTTGGAAATGTGAAGGTCGCCGGCTCGAGGAGCCGTGTGCGCCCGAACTTGAAGTCACCCGTGTATGCCAGGTTGTACTGTCCGTCACCAATGTGTAGGTGCACTATGGCAGACCCGAGGATGTGGCCCGCATTGTGCAGGGTCAGACGGACATCGGGGGCAATGTCGGTCACCTCACCATAGTTGAGTGGGATTGTGTGCAGGATGGCCTCCTTGACGTCCTTGTCCCTGTACGGCCTGAGCTTGCCCTCGCGCTCTGCAACATCAAGGTAGTCGAGCTGTAGGAGGGTTGATAGGTTGAGGGTCGGAGCGGTCATGTATACGGGCCCTTTGTACCCGTACTTGAACAGGAACGGCACCATCCCTGAGTGGTCAAGGTGCGCATGGGATACTATTACTGCATCGAGTGACTCTATGCTGAACTCGGGCAGGTCGAGCCGTGGGAATGCCCTGCTCGGCGTGCCAACGTTGACACCGCAGTCAATCAGGACGCTGGTCTCCGAGGTCTGGAGGAGCATGCACTGCCTCCCGACTTCCCTGAACCCGCCAAGTGCAGTGAGCCTGATCCAACCATTGTTGAGGATCATCGGTCTGTGAATGCGTCTGCCAATGCTGCGGAACGTCTTGTTCCGTCTGGCTGCCTCGGACTGTATTATGTAACGTATCTGCTTGATGAGCTTGCTCTCGATTGGTGGGGTGCGCATTACAGTCGCCCGCCAGAGGGTCTGACGCGTTATCTCCCTCAGCGTCGCACCACTCCTCCCGATGACCAGTCCGGGTTTCTGTGCCTCTATTATTACCTCTCCCCTAGAGTCGTCAAAGTCGATGGATGTGATCTCGGCCTCAGCCGGCACGAGCCTCCGCACTGTTTCGGCGACCTCGTCGTGGGGGCGCCGCACCTCAGGTGCCGAACGCACAACTATCCGCTTGCGCATCTTCCTCGCAAGCGCCTTTATCCGATCTCCATCATCCAATAGTATCTTCGGTGCTTTGGAGTAGATTGCTATCTCTGGCCCCTCGAACTCTACTGAGGTCACCTCTGCTGAACGTGGCAGCGCAGCCAGTACTGCCTCCCTGATGTCAACGTATTCGTTGTTGCTGTTTCGCATTAGAGTCACGTCTCAACTATGGGTCTGTGCCTCTTGTACTACGCCCCTTCGGGGTGGGCCCGAAGGAGGTCGGCCCCTTCTTGGCCATGGCGCGGGTCGGCCCGCTCTGCCATGCCACTCACTTCTTCCAGATTTTCATGATGGTGTCTTTGGATACCTCGGCGTACCCGTCCTTGTCAATGACACTCACGAGAATGGAGTTTCCAGAACCTGCATCCCTCTCAATTGCAGCTGCAACCGCGTGGACTGCAAGCTCTATGGCCTTCTTCTTTGGCAGGTCGTCCTTGTACCCGGTTTCCAGCACGCCGAGGGCAACTGGAGAACCAGACCCTGTCGCTGCGAACTTGTCTGGGAGCACTGAGCCTATGAAGTCTGTATAGTAGATGTGGGCCCCGTCCTCATCGTATCCTCCCACAAGACACTGCAGGAGGTATAGCCCGCGTCCTTGGAACATGATGTTGCTGAGTAGCCGTGTTAACGCCCTGACGGTAATTGGCTTGTTCCTCTGGATTTCATAGAGCTTTGCCTCCGCCTTGAGGACATCCATTATCATCTGCGCGTCGGCCACCGAGCCTGCAATCGTAGCACCAATGCGATCCGTAATCTTGTAGATTTTCTTTGCAGTCTTGTTTGCAATCAGGTATCCCATTGTCGCCCGTTGGTCGCTTGCTAAGACGACGCAGTCCTTTGCGACCAGCCCCACGGTTGTGGTGCCGGTCTTCAGTTCGGCCGGAGGCTGCATCTGATGTTCCATGTCGATAGACTCCGTTCACTTGAGAGGTCGGTCTGGAGAACTAGTCACAACCCCCACCCCGACTCCATATTAAAAGCTTTCCGCCGAGGAACTCAGGCTGGAGTTGAAACACAGACGTCGGGCCGCGACCGACTTGCACCTCTACGTGCCGTGTCCTCTTGTACTAGTTGGTGCTCTCAGTACTGTCGTTCCCCTCGACGTCCTCGTCGGTGCCTGTCTCCTCCTCTTCGTCCTCCGCCAGTCCGCCCGGACGCTCGAAGGTCACCACTAGTCTGACCCTCTTGGCCTCTTTGTAGAACTGCAAAGTGTCCCGGGCAATTCCAATCTCGGCATACTGCACACCCTCGACATAACGGGTCTCAAGTGGCAGCCCAATTGTCACAGTGTCATCCTCTATCGAGACGTCCACACGGCTCTCAAGTATGCCCGGAATCCGCCTCTTCACGAACGCACGGATTACGTCCACGGTGTCCTGCAGGATTTCCCTGACCGTCACCTCAAAGACAAGTGTCTTGCCTGCGAGGGGGCTGTTGAAGTCGACACGGGCACGTCTACCGAGCACCTGCGTTATGACCCCACGCTCTCCCCCCATCACGACCTCCTCACCACGTGATATCTTTACCCCCATTTTGATGAGCTTTGTCTTGGCAATCATCTTGACCTTCTTTGGGTCATGGGGGCCCACACCCCTCTCGGGTGGCACCTCAATGGTCTTCGTCTCGCCCTCCTCCATCCCCACCAGTTCCTCTTCTACCGCCTCTATTAGCCAGTTCCAGCCAACGACCACCAGCACAGGCTCGTACCGGTTGCTCTCCTTGAACAGCCCCTCCTGCTTGGCGACCTCCTCTATTGTGAGGTCGAATATGTTTCCGTCATCCTTGGTCCTGGCCACGTAGTCGACATACACGACACTCCCGTCTTCGACCACGCGTGGCCCACTTGCCGGTGTGTCCTCTGCGGTCTCCTTGGCGGTATCAGGCGTTTCCTCTGACATCTCTCATACCTACTGCTACACGCTCTCTGCGACACGCCCACGGCACTCATAAAACGGTTTCCGTAGCTGCGCCCACATGCCGTCCCCTCAGGATGCTGATCTTCTCGAAAAAGAGGTGCTCTGTAGCGACTACGTCTACCAGTAGCCCCGCCTCCTTCATGGCGCTGATGACTGCCGCCTGACCGCCCAGTGATGACACGACGATGTAGGCCTCGCCGCCGGGGGCAAGGTGCTGTGCACAACGGCGCACGAACCGGACTGCGGTCTCTGGCCCCGTGCTACCACCGACCAGCGCGTGGTCAAGCGTACTCCTCTCCTCATCGTCCGGCAAGTATGGTGGGTTGAACACGATGACTGAGGCACATATTGGCCGTCGGAAGGCCTCAAGGAGGTCGCACTGCACGAGATGGCAGTGCCTGTCGAGACCGTGCTCTCTGAGGTTGTGACGGGTGTTCCGTATTGCGAGCACCGATATGTCCGTTGCAATTACCTGTCGTGCTATGGTCGCCCCTGCCATTGTGACCAGTCCAGCACCACACCCGACCTCTACGAACAGATCGCATCTGTCGAGTCCTGCAACAGTGTCTACCAGCAGGAACGTGTCCTCTGCGGGAGGGTACACGCCATCCATGACTGTGTACTCCGTCCTATCACTGGACCATTTCATCTGGTGTCAGGGCCCCTCTAGCAGTCCCTCATCTATCATTTTCTGGAGCAGGTCAGCAAGGGCAATCAGGTCTTCCAGTGCGATACACCGTGGTCTGTCTGTTGGCGCAATCCTGTCACCAATCTCCTGGAGCACAGTGTCCACAAGCGCACTGTCCAGGCCTGCGTTCTTGAACCATATTGACAGTGCCCGTTTGAAGTGTTTGTTCCGATGGGCATAGACACCACGCACCATCCATGAGAATGTCTTCCTGTCATGTCTGACCTCTCTGTCCACCGGCATCAGGCGCACAACTGTCGAGTCGACCTTCGGCCTCGGATAGAACGCCTCCGCAGGCACATCGAACAGTCTCTCCACATCTGCAAAGTACCTCGTGTTCACTGTGAGGCGGGAGTACTCGCCAGTACACGGCCTGGCCATGAGCCGATGTGCGAACTCGCGCTGGTACATGAGCACCGCCTCCTCGAATGAGTAGTTGTTGAGGAGCCTGAACGTAATGTCTGACGATATGCTATATGGCAGGTTCGAGACCACCTTGTCTGCACGCGGGAGCTCCATCGTCAGCGCGTCCCCATGGATCACCTCCACATTGTCGAGGTCCCGGAGGAGTCCCCTCATCGCTTGCACGAGCCTGCGGTCTATCTCTATGACGAACACCCGTCGGGCCACGGCAGCAAGTGCCCGGGAGAGTGTCCCGAGCCCGCCTCCAATCTCAAGCACATCGTCGTCTCTGTCGAGCCGGGCCTCCACGACAGTCCTCCTGACAACCTGCGGGTTCACAAGAAATGTCTGCCCCTTCTTCCTGTCCGGCCGTATCGAGTACCGCCTCAGGACCCTCCTGACCATGTCCTCCGATAAGAAGCTCACCGGCCCTTCTCTCTCTCCTCATTTCGTCGTGGTGGCCTGACAAAGAGCCACCTCTTCACATCCTCTTGCAGCTCCTCGATGATCCGTGCAGTTATCACTTTCTTCGGGTTCTGTAGCTTTGTCCTCGCAGCAATGTCTGCGAAGCTCTTGAATGGCTCCTTCTTTCTCTCTTCAAGGAGGGCCCACATGAGGGTCTGTCCGACACCCGGCAGCAGCTGCAAGGAGTGCATCCTTGTAGTTATCGGCTTGGCCTCGTTGAAGAACTGTACGAACCTGTACTCGTGCTTTGTGACGATTATCTCGACAACGAGCGGCAGTTCCGCAGCGCTCTCCGGTGCAAGTTCGTCGTAGGTTATCCTCCGCTTCACGTACTCAATCTTGGACTTGGCGTTCTTGAGCAGTGAGACCCGTTCTTGGGGGTGGAGCTTCGCACCCCGTTTCGGTACGAGTTCTAGGAGGGTGAAGTTGTCCTCGCCAACGGCTTGGGCCACGGTATCTCCCCGGGGGCGGGTGTCCCTAAGGAACATCTTTGGCTGGATGACCGCCAAGATATATGCATGTGTTTCACTCTTGCGTCCTCCGGGGCGTCCTTCCATCTCATCACATTCCTAGCCTTGTTGCACCGCATCGTTGCTGAGTTTATCTGCTACGGATAAAAATAGTTCGGGCCTGAGCACAGACCGGGCACACGATTCCGCGTCCGCCCCGTTATCTGCTATCAGGACCTGCTCTTCTTCACAATCTCCACGATTTCGGCGAGCTGCTCGTCCGTCAGATTGGTGGTGCGTGCGTCCAGTATTGTGCGCAGTTCCTCAAGTGTGGTGGGTGCTATGTTCGCCACCTGCACGGCCTGTGCACGCGTGATGCCATATTTCTTGACCAGCCGCTCCACCAGTTTCTTGGACACGGCCGGGGCCATCTTGGAGAATATCGTTGCGTGCTCAAGGGTGATTAGCTGTTGGAACGACAGCTCACTACCCCTCTCGCGTTCTTCCTTGGCCCGTTGCGAGAGGATTTTCTTCACCTGGGCGAGCGTGACCTCTTCCTGACCGATAATCTCCTTAGGCATCGCTTCATCCCCTGCTCGGCCGCAAGTGCTCCGGTCTCACAATCAGCGTCTTCGTGGCCTTTCCTAGGGCCACGTCCACTATGATGCCCCGTCCGCGTTTCCCTGTGACGACCCCCGTCCTCCCGTGATACCTGCGGTGTGGCATGCCCTTGTGGAAACTGGGGTCTATTATTATGTCGACCCGCTGACCCACCTCATAGTCAACGAGCAGATGGCCCAGCGGTCTCATACCACGCTCTCTGACCCGCTTGCTGAGGAGGGACCGTGTCCTTGCCCTGTACCCATGACTGTTCTTGACCATCGGGCATCATCCTGCCAGTCCTTTTGCCCCGGTATGCCATAAACCTTAGACCTACTAGTGCATGCCCGAGGCTCAGCATCACGTCCGGAGTAGTCACTTAAGGGTTATGGTCTGTGGTTCTGTTGAATTATTGTTGGTAAGATGGAAGAACCAAATATGAGACTATTGAGTTTTCTTGGTCTTGCTCCGGAGAACTACACGGGCGTTACGAACTTCATAAAGATGATATGCTGGTATATCTTATAGGTGATGGACGATGAATAATAAAGATACAGGGGAGGACTCTGGAATGATAGAGAAAAAGATTGGGCAACAATACGAGGAATGGGCAAAAAGCTACGACGAAGACAAAATCAAATTGTTCGGAGAGTCTGGGGTGGATTATAATGAGTTTATGAAATCACTCCTATCACTGTGTGAATTGAAGCCCAATATGAGTATTCTAGATGTCGGGGCTGGGACAGGACTAACATCTATTGCAATAGCAAAAGCGCTCTCATGCAATTGCAGAATTCTCGCTGTTGAACCCATTGATGAAATGATTGAGAGGGCCAGAACAAATGTTCAACAAGAAGGAGTTGAAGACTGCATAGAGTTCAAGAATGGCATAGGGGAATCTCTTCCATGCAATGATGAGGAATTCGATCTGGTGACCTGTACATTTGCCATCAGACATATGGACGTTGAGGGAGCACTCTTGGAATTTGAAAGGGTTCTAAGGCCAAGTGGAAGGATTGTGATTGCAGATATATGTGCACCAGAAAAATGGAGGAGCCTGCCCGGGAAAATAATCACGCCCTTGATGCAGTTTATGATAAGCCGGAAGTATAAAGGAGAAATGAAATCAAAAGTTCTAACCGTAAACGAATGGAAAACGTTGATTGAGAAACTGGACTTGAGAATTCGTAGTATTGTGGAGTTTCCTGGAAAGAGAGAGCCAGAATGGGAGATTAAAAGGGTAATAATGTCTATCCAAAAGGGTATTCAATGATGAAACCAAGTTGTGCTGGCAGGCTTGGGCACTCTGCGGTGCATCGTACCCTTCCCCCTATCGGGGCCACTTGGCAAGCGGATATCTGGCTACGGCTGTCGACTTCGCGCAAATCCTCCGCTGTCGCTCAGGCTCCAGATACCCACCCGACATCATACCGACAATAGGTTGACAGAACTTGTTCTGCTAGTCCCCATATACCGCAGTCACTACGAGTTCTCTGCATGTACACTCAGTACCCAGCAGCTCGGAGAGCGATGGGCGTGTCCTCCCACCATCACCAGATATCAGCTCCTTGACATACGTCCCACCCTGGACCCTGAAAATGCCCTCCAGAGTCCTCGGCCCACACCTCTTGAGCTCGACAAGGTACACATGTTTCTCCCGAGTCCTGTCACTGCGTCTGTGCAGCACCCGGTGTGGTGTCTGCTGCTCAACGGTGACCCCTGAGAGGGCTGATGCAGCCTGTCGGACTGCCACGTCGTCCACATCCTCTGCTGTTTCTATCACTGCACTGTACTCCTTGATGTTTGCAGAGGCCTCTTCCTTCAGCTTGTGCATGTGATGCCTGTCAGTGAAGCGCAGGTCATGTACCTCCACCTTGCCCTCGGCCTCCCTGTTGATGGTCTCCTGCAGCTCGGCGAGGTCTACCGACCTGACCCGCGGCTCAGACACCTCAACAACAAACGGCCGCCCAGTCCCCAGCATCAACACATCGATGTCCTCTCTCCCAGCAGCATGAAACTTGAAGCGTTTACCCTCGGCCAGTCTCTGCGCCGGCACCCCTATGTACTCTGCAATGGAGTCTGGGTATTTCCGCCCGGTGCCACCACAACTGTCGCACCCCTTCCCACGACACTCGGGACAGTCCCATCTGCTCTGTGGGATCCCACGCTGGAGCTTCTTGTACCGGCCGTATATGAATATCGGGCTGACCTGCAGCTTGACATCATGTCCTGCAACATCGTAGACTATCACCATCTGGGGGGACTCGAAGTCCACAGGCCTACTGAGCCGCCGCTGCAGGGCGCGTCCTATCTCTCGGTTGATTTCCGAGCGTATCGTCTCTCCATGGACAATCCCATGCTGCCCACGAAGCTCGTCCTCCCGCTCTGCAAGGTTGGGCGGTGGGATGCTCCCGACAAGAAAGCTGTCAAACTCGTAGCCGTCGACTGCCAAGAGGATGTCCTCTACGATGCGGTTGATACTGTCGAATATTGGGACGCCACTGACTGAGCACAACCAGCATGTCCTCTCACTGTCGAACGGGATGCCGTACTTCTCTGCAAGGGCCCGTGCTGGCGCAAACATCCCGTTTTCAGCAAGTGTCCTCACCAGTCCGCGCCCCCACTCGTCCTTTCTCTCCCTTATGGCCGCGTCGGCAAGCATCATGAGGACCATCTTTATTGCATGCCCCCGTTCCCTGTTCGTAGTACCGGTTCCCAGCCACGCGACCTGTCTGCCCAGGCAGAAGTCGCATAGTGGTCGCTCGTGGAGAATTGCCTCGGCCACACGTAGGAGCTCAAGCCTGTCGCTCTCTGTCATTCTGACGGTCCTCCTTCTCGCACACGCGATGGTGCCCTCATAAACGTGTTTGAGAGGACATGTGATGCGTATCAGAAGAACGGGTGGACATACCTGATGGCCCGCAGTATGGCGAGGACTGCCTGGGGCCTTGACAACACCCCCCAGATGGCCCTGTGCTGGTGGTCCATGTCGCCCCTCTCAGTCACCACACTCACAAGTCCATACCGTGACGCGTCATTCACCAAGGAGTCAAGCCCCCTGTCCGACAGTGCTGCGACGAGTCGTTGTGCCAAGTACATTGTACCAAGCTCGTTCAGCAGTCTCCCACGCCACTGTTCTTCATAGAGGCGCGCCGCGTCCACACACTCGTCCATGCGGCCCAGGGCATACCGCACTGCCCTACCCGCCATCAGGGCCGCAAGTCCTCCCATTATCACACCCCCTCCCGTCGTCGCTTTCACCTGCCCCGCTGCATCGCCTACTACCATCAGCCCCGGCATGTGTGTCCTGGAAATGGGTGGGCCCACAATGACCGTCCCGCCGAGTCTCCTGTGGACTACGCCGTCCTCAAGCCTCTTTCGCATGACCGGATGGTGGCGTACTGCAGCCCTCAGTCGTAGTGGCGCCCGGTTCCGGGCAGCCAGTCCAACCCGCACACGCCCCTCTCCAATAGGAATGATCCACGCAAAGAAACCCGGCGCGTACTTGCGACTGTAGAACATCTCTACAGTGTCTTCCTCGACCTGTACGCCACTCATCTCGTACTGGTACGCCGGGAAACGGTTTCGTTGCGCCACACGGGGCAGACCTGCAGCCTTGGAGATGACCCCTCTCACGCCCTCTGCGTCAATGACATACTCTGCGTGGTGCTCCTCTACTGTGTCACCGGTGCGTACTCTGACACCAGTCGTCCTGTCCCCTTCCTTCAGCAGGGCTGTGACCTTCGTCCCGGTGCAGACGGTGACCCCCATTTCCTCTGCACGAGTTGCCAGCCACCGGTCAAACTTGCGCCTGTCGACCACCAGTGCCTCCTCCCGTCCCCGACGCAGCACGACCGTGTGCCCGGATGGGGAGATGATCCGTGCACCGCTCACCCTGTTCTGGACGACCTCTGGTGGTGGTGATAGTCCGAGGCTCCGGAGTCCAGTGACGCTGAGGAGTCCTGCACAGTGGTCTGGCTCTCCCACCCTCATGTGCTCTTCGAACACGACCACCCCGGCCCCGTCTGAAGCAGACTCTCTGGCTGCGAGCAGTCCTGCTGGGCCACCCCCTATGACAACTACGTCGTGCCTCAGTGGCGTCATCGGCAACCTTTTGGTATGGTACCCTTTTTATCTCTGGTCTATGTGACGCACTAGAGTCCTTGGGGGTGTCCCCCTCACATGGTCGTGACCCGGTTCAGGTACAAACAGGTGATTGCCGTGCGCACTGACCTGAAGATGAGTAAAGGCAAGCTTGCAGTACAGGTCGCACATGGCGCTGTCACTGCGTCAGAGCGCGCACGCCTCATGGACCGTAGGACATGGCGGGCCTGGTTCACTGAGGGCCAGAAGAAAGTGGTTGTCCGTGTCGCCTCTGAGGCGGAGCTGCTCCACCTCCAACGCCTTGCAGTTGAAAATGGCCTACCCCAGGCGCTGATCCGTGATGCAGGGATGACGGAACTCCCTCCGGGGACTGCCACCGTGATATGCGTCGGCCCGGGCCCATCCGAAGATGTTGACAGGGTCACAGGTACACTGAAGCTCCTGTGAGGGGTATGTCTTGTACACTGTGCCTGATGCGGAGCAGCTCGTAGGAATGGAGCTCTACACCACTGGCATTCCGGGTTTCGGTGGCCATCTAAAACGCAGGTTCGATGACTTTGTTGTGGAGGAAATCCCCACAGGCGGCCCACGCCTCTCAGTGAGGCCTTGGGAGCCCCGGCCGTGTGGTCCACCAGCGGGTGACCCAAAGGCCCGCTATGTCCACTTCACACTACAGAAACGTGGCCTCTCCACGCTGGACGTAGCAATGATCCTCGCCTCGGAGTTGGGAATACCACATCATCTGGTGATGTATGCGGGGATAAAGGACAAGCGGGCGGTCACCGTCCAGCGTATGTGTGTCCCTGCACGCTGTGCGGCGCAGCTCGTACAGTTACGGCTCCCCAATATCATGGTGTCTGACCCGTGCTATTCGAGGACACCCCTGCGGAGCGGCGACCTCTGGGGGAACCACTTCAGGATTCGCGTCCGGGGCATTGAGGTACCGTGTTCGGAAGCACTGCAATGCGTTGAGGCCCTCCGTGATGTCCCTCTGCTGAACTACTACGGAGTACAGAGGTTCGGCGTGACCCGTCCGTACACCCACCTTGTTGGTAAGGCTTTGGTGCTCCGTGACTACGAGGCTGCAGTCAGGGCAATGCTCACGACCACGAACAGTTTCGAGCCACCAGGGCTCACCGATGTGCGTCTGCGTCTGAGTGAGAGACTTGCCCCTACCGAGAGCATGCTCGCGGTCTTTCCCAAGGACATGCGGCACGAACGTACAGTCCTCCACTACCTGATACGGCATCCTGGTGCATTCGAAAAGGCACTACGGCGGATACCCTCCCGCATCCGTACCCTTTTTGTACACTCGTACCAGTCGTTCCTGTTCAACCGGATTATCAGCCGTCGTGCAGCCGTCGGAGCACCACTTGTCCAGCCTGTGCCCGGCGACTTCATTGTGGAAGCACGACGTGCACATGCCGGCCGTGACTCTTGGAGGCTTGTAACAGACCAGTCCCTTGAGGAGTGCAGGTCTCTTGTGTTGTCTGGCGACTATGTGCTTGCCGCACCGGTGCCAGGCTACGCGACAAAGCTCCCGCCATCATGGCAGTCCGACATGGTGCGAGAAGTCCTTGATGAGGAGGGCATATTACTGGCACAGTTCCATAACTCACGGTACCGTGCCCATGACACCCCGGGAGGCCTCCATCCAGTCACCATGCGTCCCGAGCACATGGTGTCCTACTGTGAAGGGGATGTCCTCGTGGTCGAGTTCGCTCTCCAGAAGGGCTCCTACGCAACAGTTGTGTTACGCGAGCTGATGAAGAACCATCCGGTAAACCGTGTATGACTCACATCCGTCTCCTACGTCTTGGGCCGAACTGACGCAGCCTCTCTTCAAACTCGTCCGGCACCTCCTCCTCTTCCTTCTTGACACGGTCACTCTCATACTCGAAGAGCACGGGCTGTCCAGTCACACCCGAAACAATCTGCCGCAGCTCCTCCTTCGTGAACCGGATCCTGTCACGGTCAATGTCCCGGAGCATTACTATGCTCTCCTTCGTGCCGTCCGGGAGGTAGAGGCTGTTGATGCCCATCTCAACCGCTGGTGCAATGAGGTGTCTGACAAATGCCCTGAGTTTCACGGGCCCCTCGACAATCATGACCTCGCCGAAGGCCTCGCTCATCTCGTCAAGCAGTCCGGTAGCGTCCTCTAGGAGGCTGGTCTGTCCTCTCCTCACAAGCAGCACAAGGTATCTGGTCACCCGGATTGCCCTCATGAGGTGCAGGTCTGCTAGCGACGGGTACTGTCTTGCTCGTCCAAGCAGCCACTTACTGAACTCGATGTCGAACTCGTTTATCTCCCCGTTGTCAAGGCGCTCCTGACAACTCGGGCACAGCATGTTTGACTCGATGTCGAAGATACAGACTGGTAGTCGCATGTGTTGTTCCTCGCCAGCATATGAAGCCTCCAGCAGAGTCCGGGCTTCGGGCGAGGACCTGTCAATGTGTTCTAGCTCATCTCGACAGCGTGATGTCTATGGTCGACACGTTCAGCTCGCTGCCCTTGTCGGTCTGGACAGTGGTGGTACCAATCTCAATGCTCTTCACTTTGAGGTCGGTGATGAACCTGTGGCGCGTTATCTCTGCGACGTCCACTGCTCTACTGATGAGACGTCCTCTGGCCTTTATTACGACCTCCTGAGCACCCTGGTTGAACAGGGTAACGCAAGCGAGGACGTATGACATGACGTTCTTGTTGCCGACCAGGATCACGGCGTCACTATTCTCCACATTGTCACTGCTGTCAGTCTTTTCCTCCGTCACCCGAAGTCTCTCCGCCAGCCATAGCTTCAATCGCTTTGTGTTTGCGGTTGCTCCTTCTGATATAGGTTACGGTCAGAGGCGGCAGTGTACATGTCGGTACACACCAATGCGTGTGGCCACTCACGTCACATCCTCGGACACATGCGGGCCTCTTCTGGCGCCACATTCACAAGCTTTTTCTCCACACAGACGGCCACTCATTGAAGGAAGCAAGGTTCAATGGTTCAACTGACATTCCTAGGTTCGTGTCAGGAGATTGGGCGTTCGGGGTTCCTTGTGACCGGCCACGATGAGAGCATCCTCGTCGACTACGGTGTCAAGTTCCAGAACCCTGTCGGTCTGCCCGTTCCCATCAGCACAGATGACCTCCAAGGAGTCATTCTGACACATGCACACCTCGACCACTCAGGTGCAGTCCCACAGGTGCTCAGCGATTCGGATGTCGTTTCGCTGTTCTGCACCCCCGCCACCCGAGACCTCACAGCACTACTGCTCCATGACATGTTCAAGGTCACAACAAGCCCTCTGCCTTACGCTCACCACGATATACGGCGCGTCTTTGACCAGTGTCAGCCCACTGCCTACGAGGACACGTTGCCATTGGGGAGAGAGTTTGAGATGACCCTGTTCAATGCGGGTCATATCCCCGGTAGCGCCATGGTGTCCCTCAGCATCGACGGCCGCAGAATCCTCTTCACCGGTGACTTCAATGCCCTCCCCTCCCGTCTACATGCCGGGGTGCGCCTGAACCTCCCAAGGCACGATGTGGTCGTCACCGAGAGCACATACGCACGCCGTGTGAACCCACCACGCGAGGAGATCGAAAGGGCACTGGTGGCCAGTATCATTGACACGATGGACCGTGGTGGTGTTGCCCTCATCCCGGCATTTGCGGTGGGCCGCTCGCAGGAGATAATGTGCATTCTGGAACAGTACGGGATCACACGAGACTATCCAGTATACGTTGATGGTCTTGCCCGTGATGTCAACGAGATTGTTATGCAGCACCCGAACTACATTGCATGCCCTCGCGAGTTCGAACGCGCTGTCAGACACACGCGCCTGATCCATGACAGCCGTGACAGGCACCGGGTCATCCACAAGGGCGGGGTGATAATCTCACCGGCCGGGATGCTCAAGGGCGGGGCCTCCAAGATGCTCTTTGAGAACCTCTACGATGACCCGTCCAACACAATCATCCTTGTGAGCTTCCAGATCCCGGGCACTCCGGGTGCGGAGCTCTTGTCGACTAGGCAGGTCACACTGAACCGGAGGGTGCTCCGTGTCAGGGCAGAAGTGCGGTACCATCACCTGAGCAGCCATTCGGACACAAACGGCCTGATGGAGCTGCTCATGCGGGTCCCCGGAGACCCGGAGTTCTACGTCGTCCATGGAGAACCAGAATCGTGTGATGCCCTAGCCCAGGCCCTTACAGACAGTGGGCACCAGGCCTATGTGCCTGAGATGGGGGACTCATTCGAAGTCTAGCCGACCTGCAGCCCGTTGGATGTGCTAGGCCCCCTCCTCTGGCCTTGCCTCCTTGACCTCGCACTGGACGCGTTGTAGGATGCTCTCTGCCTGCTGGGGACTCGTCACAAGCGTGTAGAGGTACCGCCTTGTGCGGAGCTTCAGCTTCACCTGTCCCTTTACCCGCCTGACACGGCACTCCGTTGCATCCGCGCTCATCTCAATGAACCTGTCAACATCCGTAATCTGTCTTGGCATTTTTTGCCCCTCTTCTCTCAGGCTCGTCAGTTGGTGGGCCGGGGGAGACTCGAACTCCCGATATCCTCCGCGTGAGGGAGGCATCATAGCCAACTAGATCACCGGCCCACACGTTGGCATGGCATAGATGTCAGTTGCATGCACTACTTCTTGCGCCTCTTTGGCCTGAGGTCCTTGTGGCCGCACTTCCTGCACTTCTTTGCCTTTTCGGGGTTTGTGGCCCCACAGTAGCGGCAAATCGACTTATGGAGCAGGTAGTATTGGGCGAGCCTTCGTCTCTCAATGTCAGCAACTGGCATCAATACGACCTCGTCAACTGCTGGCGGACCATAGTATGTCCTGTGAAGCCCGCTACAGTCACCCCTTCCACCGCCGTTTTAAGTTTAACTCTGTCCCCATTGCTCCCCAGCTGCCATGTCGCTGTGCTGTTTCTAACTGCGGTGGGGCCTCGACGGGGGGAGGTGTCCAACAGCCGTCTGCCCAGCATGTCCCGGCAAATCCATATGATTGGGGTCAGACCGGGCAGCCCGGCAGGGCAGTACTGGGGGTCTGCACCATACCAGCAAGGCAGGTCTTGTTGCGACCACCGACATGGGGTGGGACAGGGACTGCTAGACTGTCCGTAGTGGGCTGGGAGATACGCCTGCTCAAAGCATGTCCTTGAGCAGCCTCGCGACATCGCTGGGCCGGTCGGCGACTGGCACGTCAGCGTCATTGAATGCCTGGATCTTGGCTGCGGCAGTGCCACTGCTGCCACTGATGATTGCGCCTGCGTGCCCCATGCGCTTACCCGGTGGGGCAGTCCTCCCTGCAATGAACGCCACCACAGGCATGTTGATATGTTCCTTTATGTAGGTCGCGGCCCTCTCCTCAGCGTCGCCACCAATCTCTCCCACAAGGACGAGTGCTCTCGTGTCGCTGTCTTGCTGGAACAGTCTGATGGCCTCCACAGGCGTCAGCCCCACACACGGGTCACCACCAAGTCCGATTGCGGTGGATATCCCGATACCCGCATTGGTCATCCCTGCTGCAATCTCGTATGTGAGCGTCCCGCTCCTTGACATCAGTCCGACCACTCCGTCCATGAATACATGGCCTGGCATGATCCCGAGCTTCTGGCGTGCGCCCGGGGTGATGATGCCGGGAGTGTTTGGCCCGATGATGGTGACGCCTCTCCGACGTGCGGTGTGGATCACTCGCATCTCGTCTTGGACAGGCACATGCTCCGTGATTATCACAACCGGGTCGAGCCCGGCAGCAATCGCTTCGAGTGCAGCGTCCCCCGCAAACGGCGCCGGCACAAAGATGACCGATGCTGTGGCGTCGTGCTCTTCTTTTGCTTGCCGCACACTGTCGTAGACCGGTACCCCATTGACCTCTGCCCCTCCCTTTCCTGGCGTCACTCCCGCAACCACACGGGTGCCGTACTCAAGCATTGCAGCCGAGTGGAATGTCCCCTGGCTACCAGTAATACCTTGGATGATGACGCGAGTGTCCTTGTCCACAAGCACAGCCATTTCATGCCGCCTCCTTCACCAGTTCTACGACTTTCGCCGCTGCTTCCTCCATTGTCTTCAGGAACGGAATCCCTGCCTCTTGGAGTATCCGCTGTCCCTCCTCCTCGTTAGTGCCCACCATCCGTATGACTAGTGGTACCTTTACGTCGCCGTCCTCACGTGCGGAAACAATCCCCTTTGCCACCTCGTCGCACCTGGTGATGCCACCCATTATGTTCACGAGGATTGCCTTGACCTTCGGGTACATCATTGCAATCTCGATGCCCTTCTCTACCCGCTTGGCATCGGCGCCGCCCCCGAGGTCGAGGAACGTGCTGGCCCTGCCACCGTGGAGCGCGACCGCATCCAGTGTGGCCATTGTCAGGCCCGCACCGTTGCAGATGCATGCTATATCACCGTCCAGCTCCACATAGGCCATGTCGTGCTCTGCCGCGAGCCGTTCGCGTTCGTTCTGTTCGACAGGAGCACGTCTGAGGGCCTCGACCAGGTCTTTGTGCCGGTAGAGGGCATTGTCATCGATGTTGAGACGCGCGTCTGCTGCAAGGAACCGCCCGTCCTCGGTCAGGATTAACGGGTTGATCTCGGTGAGCTCGACATCGTACTGTGTTACAATTCTCCAGAGCTTCACGAAGAAGGATGCAAGCCCGTGGATCTGCTTGCCCCTGAAGCCCATCGCAATGGCTATCTCTCTGGCCTCGAAGGGCTGGAGTCCTAGGTCTGGGTCGACATACCTCTTGATGATCTTCTCAGGGCTCTCCTCGGCAAGCTCCTCTATAGACATGCCCCCTGCTGCGCTCCCTATCACCACGTACTTCCGTTCATTGCGGTCGACGGTTATCCCAACATATATCTCCTGCCTGATGTTGAGCTTTTCCTCCACGAGCACTGTCTCGACGGGCAGGTCGTTGATACGCATGGCGAGGATCTGCTCAGCAACAGATGCAGCTCGTTCGGGCGTGTCTGCAAAACGTACTCCGCCAGCCTTTCCGCGTTTTCCTGTCAGGACCTGTGCCTTTACCACCACTGGCCTCCCAATCTCTGCAGCCCTCTCTCTTGCCTCGTCGGGCGTCCGGGCCACACCACTCGGAGGCGTGGGGATGGCGAACTTGCGGAAAATCTCTTTGGCCTCATGCTCAAACAGTTTCATGTTCCTCACCGCAGGCTCCGGGCCTATTCGAGTCCGGCAATGGCGGCCTCAGTTGTCGTCAATAAAAGCTTAGCTGATAGACCCAAGTAGGTGCTCAAGGTTCTCACGCAAGGATGCCGCCTCGTCCTGTAGGCGCCTCGCCTCAGCACTGTCGTACATCTGTGTGATTATGCTCACTGCGTACAGTGCCTCTTCCAGACAGTTCTCCACGAGGCCCGGCAGGTCAGTGGGACGGCTTGCCAGTGCTTCAATACTCTCTGCAGGGACACTGTCAAGCACCCTCTGTACCATGTCCCTCGGATATCCTGTTTCCCTCTCAACAATCTTCTTGAGGAGTGCCCCCAGTGTTGTCGCCCCGACCGACAGCGCCTGCATGACAGCCCTGGCATCGCGTGCGGGTACTCCGAGGAGTGCGACGCTGCGCCCCAGAGGTGTGCACCTCATAGTCTTCCCCTCCCGGACGAGCAGACCGCTCTTCTGGAGCTCACCAATCACCTCAAGACCACGCAGGGCGGGCCTGATTACTGTGCTTGCGTACGGGCGGGTGTCGGGGTCTTCGAGTGCATACTGTGCGAACTTGACCAGGTGCTTACACAGTCTGTGTTTCCGTAGGCCCTGGTACTTCCACGATTCACAGGAGCAGGAAACCCCGTCTGCGGCACGCAGTTCAACATAGTGCCATAGTTCACGGCTAGTGCTCTTTACAATCCCACTTATGCGGGTCGGCGAGACCGCCACCACTCTCACATCGCCGTCTGGGATTGCCTCAGCCCTCTTGACCGCATCACGTGTTGCACGCATCGCAATCAGTCCCTCTATGGAGGCGGTTTCCACCAGAGAGACCGTTTCCGCTGTTGATGGGTCTCTCTGGCTGGCGACAGCCCAGAGCGTCCTCTTGAGCACGCTGGACAGGCCCTGTGCCCTCCGCCTCCGGTCACACAGGTGTAGCAACGCCAGGTCAAGCAGGTTCTCCGGGTCGTCCATCGAGCTGACCACCTCCCCAAGTCGTGGGACTATGTTCCCCTGACTGTCGTGGCGGAAGTACTTTGCAAGCACACGCTGTCTTTCGCCCTCGCTGTTCACGACCACGATGCCGAATGCGTCGTTGTCCTGACCCCAGCGGCCTGCGGAGTTGAGCACCTCATTCATCTGCCACTCGGTGAGCATTGTGAGCTCACCACCATCGGACAGGTCACCCCCGACATCTTGCATGAACACGCCTATCACAAAGACGGTCGTCGCCCGGATGCCACTGGCGATGGCAAAGCGTATTGGTATGATGACCACTGGTATCACCCCCTCTTCCCATCCGCGTGACACTGCGCGTCGCTGCTCTTTGGACAGCCCCTCGTGCATGAAGGCGACCCCCCTTGTAATCATCATGCCGAGCCTTCCGGTCACCTCGCACCTCGGATAGTGCCTCATCACATTCCCTGCAATCTCCCTGAGGACGTCACGGTGTTCCGGTGTCAGACGCAGGTCAAGGACTGCACTCCCCTCAGTATTGTCAACGCCGGAGAGCTCGCCAGCAAGGTGCTCGCACGTCTCGATGTCGGAACACAGTATCATGGTCTGGCCATGTCTGTAGTGTACAAACTCGGTCAGGTCAGCCAACGAGTCGCCAATGTCCTCGAACGCCTTGACGCTGAATATCCTCCTTATGTCTGCGCGCTTGTCCTCGACCACGGTGGCGTCGAGCCACCTGCTGAGAGGCCCGGTCTCTGATACTGGCGGACACACTGCGATGTACTGTACCCCGGGCTGGCGGATCATCAGTGTTGCAAGTATGGTCTCAAGGTGTGCTCCAAGCTTCGGCTGTCCAATCAGGTCCAGCCGTTCAATCACCACACACCTTACATCTTCGATGACCGCAGGGTTGACCCGCATTGCGATGTCCACGGAACGGTACGTCCCCACGACCACCCGGCCAACACGTCGCATCGGCAGGTACGCCTCTCTTCTCCGTGTTATTCCTGTGGTCTCCACGCCCAGACGACGACACTTGTGACCGACCGACTGGAGGCGTTGTTCGGCCTGGTGGGGGTTTGGGCACAGGAACAACACCCTTGAACCGACGCTGGATGCAATGATGTTCAGCGCCGCAATTTCCGCAATCTGGTACGCCTCATTGTAGTCGTGTGTCAGGAGGATCTGGCTCCGCCCCTGGACTATGCCATTGTCAAGCGCTTCTCTCTGAAAGCCTGTCAGCTCCCTGAGGCCCATCCTCCTGAGGACTTCCAGTAGGCGTGGGGAGACCTGTTCGAGTTCGAGTTCTCTGAGAGTGCTCAATGGCGTCACCAGAATGGTTGCCTCGAATGCGCATCCGCCCGTGATACGGAGCGTGCCCTAAAAAAGATGGTGGCCGGCAATGAATGGTCGCGCGCACCTCTTTTTCGAAAGACCGGCACCCACGTCAGCTATATGCTCACACATACATAGGCTGAAAAGGGCTCCACCTGTACAGCTGACGTGACGATTCGAGACTATGACATAAGGACTGGATGTAGATGGTTTCTGGTATCAGAAAGGACTACACCTTCGAGATAATCTTTAGGGACGGGTTTGAGATTCCCCCTGGTGCTGTGTTCATGTGCGGCTTTCATGGGCTGGGCCAGGTGGGCTTCCTCAGCATCGCGCACCTTGCAAGGGCCCTCGATGCCGAACGGGTCGGCCTTATCAGGAGTGACATGCTGCCGATGTTCGTGTCCATGGAGAACGGTCACTTGGCACTCCCGTTCGAGATGTACTTCTATGCACCCGGTAACCTCGTGTTCCTGCTGCCAAGGTTCCAACCACACCAGAGCGAGCAGTGGAACTTCATCGACTGTCTGGCCAACTGGATTGTTGACTCCCAGTTCGACGAGTCCATACTCCTTGGTGGGCTGGATGCCAGTTTCAAAGAGGACGACGAGAACCTGCGGTGTGTACCGACAACTGCCTACTTTCCCCGTCTTGAGAGGTGGTCTGTTCCACTGCTTGAGGAGGGGCTGTTTGTTGCCGGGCCACTCGCCCTGCTCCTCGCACAGCTTGAGATGCGTGGCGTCCCTGGTCTCGGCCTGCTGTCCTATGCAACACGCGCCCGTCCCGACCCACGGTCAGCCGCCGTGATGTTGGAGAAGATAAACTCCGTCCTGGGGATTGACGCCAATGTGGACCAGTTGATTGAAGAGAGCAAGGAGATTGAGCGACGGGAGAAAATCCGGCAGTCCATAGAGTCCGAGGACCGGTCGCCGGACATGTACGTGTAGTGTCATCTGACTGGCCCAGGCCATCTGTGCCCCAACACGGGGGGCTGGCCGTGGGACTGGGCCTGGTCCCATACGACCCCCCTGCTCTATGGCCTGCGGTCGGTCAGCCGACCAACCCGTCATCCCCCGTGCCGGACAAACCAGCCAATGTCGACTAGGTTCCTCGCAACGAGGTCATCGTCGCTCAACAGTTTCAGTCTCTCCGCGTCCACTGACAGTACGGCAAGCCCAAGACAGTGCCCGTCCTCGTCGACCACAACAACTTTCCGTCCCCGTCTGAGTCCCGCCGGTATGTCTACTACGGACTCCCTGATAATACTGCGTCCATATGTGAAGGCCTCAGCACCACGGCGTGACACGACCAGTCGCACTCTGGTGAACTCTGACAGCCTCCTGACTGCACTCAGGCTGAGTCTGACCTGCTCTCCGACAATGTCCGCAAGGGCCTCCCCGGCATGGCGCAGCTCAAACTCGTCGTGATCCATTTCTAGGAGGTCAAGCCACTGTACAGGCACCATGAACACCGTGTAGCCCTTTCTTGTGGGGACACGCACAGGAGTCCTGTCCCTCAGCATGTGTGCTGTGGCGCCGGCACCGAAGTTGTTGTCAATCCATGTCTGAATCCTCTCCCACTCCTCGGGACTCATTGGTTCGGCCCACACCGTTTCATTCCTCCTTACGTATCTTGCATATGAAGAACCCTTCTGTCCCGTCAGTGTGTGGCAGAAAACGTCTTGCCCGTGCAATTGTCGAGTCCAGCTGGACGCCGTATGGACTTGTGTATGCAGGTATTCCGAATGCACTCCCGACCTCCTCGAGGACGACGTCGTCCCGTCGTCTGAGAATGCCGTCCACAACGAACTCGTCCTCCTCTGGTGCAATCGAACAGGTGGCATAGACAAGGATTCCGCCAGGTCTGAGGGCACCCAGTGCTGCATCGAGCATCTCGTCCTGACGGGTGGCACAGTACCTGATGTCCGCCATTGACTTGCTCGTCTTCCTCGACGGGTCGCGGGGTATCAGCCCCTCCCCTGAACATGGTGCATCAAGCAAGATCCTGTCCGGACTGATGCCCAGCCGTCCGACTCTCCTCGCATCGCCCCGCAGCACAACCGTGTTGTTGACGCCACAGCGGGCAAGGTTCCCCCGGAGGGCCCCTATCCTCTGCTCGTCTGTGTCCATGGCGACAACTAGCCCCGTGTTGTGCATTCTCTGGGCGATGTGGGTCGTCTTACCGCCCGGCGCAGCAGCCAGGTCCATCACCACCTCGCCTGGTCTCGGATCCAGGATGTGGACGGCTGTCATCGATGGCACGCTCTGGACATAGTAGTATCCCCACATGTACTCGAACAGAGCGCCCGGTGACACATCGCCGAACTCAGCTAGGTACCCCTCCTCAAGCCACGGGACTTGAGTCAGTACGACACCTTTCTTGGTCAGGCGTCCGACCACCTCGTCGGCAGTCGTCAGGAGAGTGTTGACCCTGATTGCCCTCTTCACGGGCCTCTCACAGGCCTCTATGAAGCGCAGGGTCTCCTCCTCACCCCATAGCGCTAGGTACCGCTCGACCATATACGGGAGATAGCCATGTACCTCCGAAATCTGCTTTGCGCGTTGTCTGATCTCCCGTCTACTCATCAGGTGTCCTCTCCAGTCCGGACCCCGTCATGTCGGTACACTCCGTCCGGTTCTCATCTCCCGCCTGCTGACGCACCCATCGCCCTGACAAGCTCGTCCACGGTCGGGCCTATTAGCACTTCTCTCGGGGTGAGCATGTCCACGGTGTCAAGGTCTTTGAAGCCGGTGCCGGTGACCGGTACCACGACGGTATCTGATGGGTCTATTGTCCCGTCTGATATCAGCGTGTCGACCGCAGCCAGTGCTGCCACCCCGCTTGGTTCGGCAAACACACCCTCGGTCTGGGCGAGGAGGGTCAAGCTTGCTCTGATACTCTCGTCCGTAACAGTGACCGCCGTGCCATCTCCTATCTTCAGGTACCTTAGTGCTGCGTCCCCGTCCCAGGGGTAGGGGTCTGCCAGACCACCCGCAACAGTGTCACTTGAGTCCCACGGAGCGATGTCCAGTGGGTCTTGTCCCTCCTCGAACGCCCTCACAATCGGTGCGCATCCCGAGGGTTGCACGACGACCGGCCGGGGGAGGTCGTCTATCAGTCCCATCTGCTGGAACTCCCACAGCCCCTTCATTGTCCCGGCCATCAGCCCACCACTGCCCGTAGGGAAGAGGATCCAGTCGGGGGTCGTCCAGTCCATCTGCTCTGCAATCTCGTAGCCCAGGGACTTGGTGCCCTCAAACTGGAAACAGTTGAAGGGGCCGAAAGATGGTGTTGGTGTCCATCCCAGGTCGTTGCATGCTGCACGCAACAGTGTGGTCGTCGGGTCAACACCTTCCTTGACCTTGCGGACCCTGAAGACACGGCCCCCCAGTGTCCGGAGGTGGACTAGCTTTGCAGCGGGTGCGTCCTCTGGCACGAAGACCACAGCTTGTAGGCCGGCCCTTGCAGCATAGGTGGCCATGGATGCGGCTGCGTTCCCTGATGATGCAACTGCCACCGTGTCAGCCCCGTCCTCCAACGCCCGTGTGACGCCGACACATATCGGTCTGTCCTTGAATGACCCTGACGGGTTCATGGTCTCAAGCTTCAGCCATAGGTGCTCTAGGCCCAGCATGCCGCCGAGACGTCGTGCACGGACAAGGGGCGTAGCCCCTTCACCGAGTGTGACTATTGACCGGCGTTGTCGTACCGGCATGAGTTCGAAGTACTTCCAGAGCCCCCCATATCTGTGACCGAGTTCCTCCCGTGTCAGGACTTCACGTATGGCCTCAAGGTCAAGTGAAATGTCAATCCTCCCACCGCAGCCATCATTTGGTGGAGCACTACTGTCGTCGTAGGCCCTGCCGCAGCGGGCACACTGGTACTTGATAGTCCTGTGCAATGCACCACCTCCCACTAGGACTGTTGCCAAGTATTTGAATCAGATGGAAATGCCTATCACCACCTCTGTACACGTTGGATACCACCCTACAAGAGTCGAAGTGCCTACACATGATCGGGCCAACAAGATATGAGGTAGAACTCAAGATTCCTGTCCGTTCTCTTGGGCCAGTGTCACAGCGTCTGCAGCAACTCGGTGCCACACGTCGTGGTACTGTGACCCATATGGACGAGTACTATGCCCACCCGTGTCGTTCCTTCCAGCAGACTGATGAGGCCCTCCGCCTCCGGGCCTCCTTTGACGGTGTGCTGGGACCAGACGCAGTGACAGCAGCCCCCTCTCGTGTCACTCTCACCTATAAGGGCCCACGGATTGGCGGCCGGTCAAAGACACGTACCGAGTTTGATGTCGGTGTGACGGACATGGTGTCTGCAAGGAGTATCCTGTTGTCCCTCGGCTTCAAGCACATAGCCACCGTCACAAAGCACCGCACACTATACGTCCTCGGCGATTCGGTCGTCACCCTCGATACGGTGCCAGAGCTGGGCAGCTTTGTTGAGCTGGAGCGCGTGGTGGGGACGCGTCCAGAGGTCGATGTGGTGCTCGCCAGACTGGCCGAGACCGCACAGGAGCTGGGCCTGGACCCCTCTGCTGCTGTACGTGACTCATACCTTGAGATGCTCCTCCGACGGTAGGTCCTGCCCCGCCTCCCTGAGTTCGGCCTTCAGCTGTCTGACAAACTCCTGCAGCAACCGGTGCCGGTCCCGCGCCATCTCCCTCGCAATATCGGTGTACAGCATGCTCCTGAGTCTCACCAGCTTCTCGTCTGCGTGTTTCAAGAACCCCTCTATGTTGCTTCTTGTCATAGTGGCCTCTGCAATGGCCCTGAAGACCCCCAGTGCCCCCATGGCGTCGAGTTTGTCGGCATCGCTCAGGACCCGCCCCTCAAGTGACCTCGGCCTGAGCCCCTCGCTGAACCTGTGTGTCCTGATGGCGCCCAGCACAGCTCTGATTTCGTCCGGCGTGTATCCCAGCCTCTCAAGCAATCCCCTGCTCATCTCTCCCGCTATGATGGCATGCGAGATGCCTGTCCTTGCCTCCTGCGGTCTTGCAATGTCATGAAGGAGTGCCGCAGTGCCGAGCACCCTCAGGTTGGCACCGAGCCTCTTGCCAATCTCCATAGCAAGTGCGTACACCCTGCGTGTATGGTCGTAGTGGTGGGCCCCCTCTAGCCCGTAGAGGCAGCGCCTGACAAACTCGTCAATCTCTCTCTCAGGAAATGTAGTAGTGTACGTCATAGACCGCCCCCGTGGTAGTTGGTGTGCCTTTCGAATTCTCGAAGACGTCTCTGCAAGAAACCCTTTAATTCGTTGTCTTTGAATGGTCATGAGGACAGTCTGTGTCCTGCGCCTCTCCACAGCTGCTTGTTGTGAGGTATGACTCGTTGAGCGCCGAAACTGTCACCAAACGAAAAGTGGGTCTGGGCACGCTAATCAGCTCCATATTCCTGATTGCCACAGTGGTATGGGGAGCTTACTCCCTGATCCTCGTAGAAGGTGGCTATGTGCGGGCCGAAACGCCCCACGAGAAGTATGACCGGGTTGAACCATGGCCGTACAACATCGACTGGGCGGGTGGGCACCGTTTCTGGTTTGACAACCTCAACTATAGTGGCCTCAATATGAACGACCCGTTGCCGCCAGACCTGCTCAACAACGACACATTTGACACCACACTGTTTGTAGTGTCTCCAGTTGACCCACCGCAGCTGTGGCGGAGCAGTGCGTTCGACGACTATGACGGGCATACATGGTCAAAGAGCATGAACAGCTCGTCCCCGGTCACACCAATCACGCGGTCTGATGCAGAGGCCCTCGGTAACACAATCTACACGGTCTATCTCAATATTACTGCCGGGCCAAATGTGGGGAGCATTGAACTGCCAATCCTGTTTCCCGAGATACAGATTGTTGACGGCTCCCTCCATGCATATCCTGAGGAGCGGCTCCTGGAGTATTCTCTCCAGACTGATGACTACAACACGCTACTGTTCAACCCCCTTGTAGAGGGTGAAACCGGGTCGTCCCTCCTCGTGAGTTTCGATGTCACATATACCGTACAGGACCTTGCATACATTGCTCAGAACGCGCTGACAAAAGACCGCGTCCCCCCCTCAGTCCGTGACACGTACGCCACCCTCAACATCGAGCTGTCGGACAATGTCCTCAACGAGATCTCTCAGTTCGACAGCGTGGGTTCCAACGTATACGAGACCGCCATGGCCGTACAGGCCTACTTTGCTATGAACTATGAGCTCAAGCTCGAACAGTACCAGGAACGGCCCGGGCCGGATGAGGAGGTGACGGACTGGTTCATCCAGCGTGGCGGTGGTCTTCCGATGGACTTTGCCACCGCCTACTGTGTGTTCATGAGGGCACTGGGAATTCCCGCGCGAGTGGTATATGGCTTCGCCGTGGGCGACAGGGTCAACGACGAGCACCGGGCAATCAAAGTCAAACACATGATGTTCTGGGCGGAAGTGTATGTGCCACTCGTCGGCGGCGGCCAGTGGGTCCAGGTCTTGCCACTACCTGTCCCAGAGGTGCCAGAGAACACAGCTCACGGCAACCTTGTCCTTCACGTGTTCCCCGACATTGACCCGCCGTGGACTATGATTGGCACTGGGTTCAACCTCAACGCAGTCCTCTTGGCCGACTCCGTGCCCACAGGTATCGGGGCCGCAATCACGTTCGCTGACGAAACAGATGAGGTTCCGATTGGCACGGCAATAATCCAGGACTTTGGTGGCACCCCGATGGCAAGGATTGAGTACACGTTTCCCGAAGGCGCAACTGCCGGGCCACACAACATCTCTGCCACCTACTACTCGTCGACCGGTGTCGTGAGGGGCTCCACTTTGGTGTATGCAGTTGCGCAGCCGGAACCCCTGAATGACCGGGTGCCACCACCGGCGCGCGATGGGCCTGGGGCTACGGCTGACGGCTTTGTAGTCTCGGATACAATAGATGTGAACATCAAGCTGGCACTGGACAACTACACTGCATACTGGGAAGACACAATCCATGTGCACGGTGTCCTGACGTACGGTGGCAACCCCGTCGATGGTACCACCCTGAACAACGACCAGATGGAGATATACTGGGACGGCGAGTGGTGGGGGAATGCGACAATTCAGGCCGACGGGAGCTATGCGCTCGACATCTATGCCGACCCGGCTGATGTCAGTAGGATGCGGCTCGGCCAGCATGAGATCTACTCGTACTATGCTGGCGAGGTCGACCCCGTGACGGGCTTCCCAATCTATCTCCCTGCAACATCGGACACCTCGGTCGTCACCCTCCATGGCAGAACGCGTTTCAACCTGCAGGTCTCACCGAACCCGGCTGGCCGGCGTGCTACTCTGCGTTACGAGGGACGCCTGGAACTGCTCAACGGGACGCCCCTCCCGGGCCGAACGGTATCGGCATGGTTCAACTTCAGTACTGTTGACACGGTCGTCACAAACAGCACTGGGGGCTTTACTGCAGAGTATGTAGTCCCCGACGACCACCCACCTGGCACCTTCCCCGCAAACATGAGCTGGTCATCAAATGTCCCCCTAGTTGACAGCTCGTCCAGTGAAACTGTATGGGTTGATATCATTGCTATCAGTACAGTCCTGACCATCAACTCCACACCAAAGGATCCATCAGTAGTCCACATCCACGAGAACATCACCATCTTCGGCTACCTCAGGGCCAATAATGGCACCGGGCTGCCTGGCCTGCCAGTATCAATATGGTGGCATGGTTCAATCATTGCGAACGTGACTACTGGGGCCGATGGCTACTATGAGTACGAGTATCAGGTGCCAGCCGGATACGAGGGCATTGTCAACTACTTCACGAGCTTCGACCAGCCTGGTAGTGGGTATGAGCCCAGCACATCTGACACCCTCCAAATCCGTGTACAGAAGTGGCGAGCTGAAGTACACATCACAGTTACATCAGGGCCACTGCGGCTACTGCAGAACGTGACTATCCAGGGCTATGTGTTACTGCCGGAGGGCCCGTTGCTCCTTGGCAATGCAAGGGTGACAATCTGGTGGGCATCATCGTCGGGTACGCAGAACCTCACGGCCGCAGTGACTGACAGTGCAACCGGCATCTTCACGTACAACTACACAGTCCCCATTGACCACCCGTTCGGCACGGTCACGATTACCGGCGAGTTCGTTTCCCCCTCCGTTGAGATTGTGAGCAACACCTCACTGCCAGAGTACCGTGTTGTGACGAACTACGCCACCGTACTCTCAGGACAGTCGAATGCCACAGCCTACTACCTCAACGAGACCGTGTACATATCCGGTCGTCTCACGTTCGAGCATAATGGGTCTGGCATTGGTGGCCAGACACTCTCTCTCCGGTGGGACAACGGCACTGTGCAGACCTTTGACGTGACCACCAACGCCACCGGGTACTTTGAGTTCACCTATCCGCTGTTGCTCACAGATGGGCCCGCAGCGCTCCATGTGACAATCAACTTCACGGCACCGTCTAGGTTGTTCAATGGTTCGGTGACCACACTGGACATCACACTCCGGCTCTATGACACCAGTTTTGCGACCGCCCTGAACAGCACGGAGTACCATCTCGACGAGGTCTTGGAGTTCTCGGGGACGCTCCGTTTCACCGAGAGCATGAAGCCCATCGCTGGTGCCACCGTTTCAGTCTTCTACAAGAATGCAACGGGCACCTACCAGTTCGTCAAGGTCACGGACTCGTCCGGGTCTTTTGTCTTCCACTACAACTTCTCACTGAGTGATGCTCTGGGCGCAATATACCTCTGGGCGTGGTACAACAGCACCGACCCGCTCTGGGACGACGCACTTTCAGCAAATGAGACCGCGACCCTGATCCTGTACAGGTTCACACTCACCTTGTCCACCAATGCCACGCGCTACCACCTCAACGAGACCGCTCATGTGTGGGGTCGTCTAGTCTTCGAACATAATGGCACTGCTCTCTCCGGCCAACAAATCCGCATCTGGTGGGGCAACGGCACGGTACCGACGCCGGTGTTCGAGTGGTACGTGACGGACGCGTCCGGCTACTTCCAGTTCTACTACAACTTCACGACCGCAGATGCTGTCACCGACATAACTGTGCAGGCCGAGTTCATCAACGCGAACCCGTTGTGGGACAACGCCACATCCACACCGAAGACTATCAACACACAACTGTACCAGTTCGTGTTGACCCTGTTCCTTAACGATACCTACTACTATCTGAATGAGACCGCACTTGTCTGGGGCCGTCTCACATATCAGGCCAATGGCGCCCCTGTGAGTGGCCAGCAGATACGCATCTGGTGGGACAACGGCACGGTGCCGACGCCGGTGTTCGAGTGGTACGTGACGAACGCGTCCGGCTACTTCCAGTTCTACTACAACTTCACGACCGCAGATGCTGTCACCGACATAACTGTGCAGGCCGAGTTCATCAACGCGAACCCGTTGTGGGACAATGCCACATCGTCGCCTGCAGTAGTCGACACGAGGCTCTACGCATTTGTCCTAACAGTCTTTGCAAATGAAACCGCCTACTATCTCAACCAGACCGTATATATCTGGGGCCGTCTCACGTACCAAGAGAATGGAGCACCTGTTACCAATCAGCAGGTCCGCATCTGGTGGGACAACGGCACGGTACCGACGCCGGTGTTCGAGTGGTACGTGACGAACGCATCCGGCTACTTCCACTTCTACTATCCTCTCTCGACCAACGATGCTGTCGGCACTGTCGTGGTCACTGCAGAGTTCATCAACACGAACCCGCTATGGGACAACGCGACATCAAGCGGACTGTCGATTGACCTGCAGCTGTATCAACTCAATTTGACAATTAGTATTCCTGCCAATGCATTCTTGGCTGAGGGTGTTACAATGCAGGGTACACTGACATATGCTGGCGGCTCGCCACCGTTTGCTGGTGCCACCGTGAACATATACCTCCTGCAGGGGACGACGTGGGTGACAGTGGGCTCGTGCATCACGAACTCTTCAGGTCACTTCTCGTTCACATACAACTTTACTGTGCCACCAGACGGGCCTGGTGTGTACCGTTTCAAGTTCAACACGACTACTGGACCACTATACAATGACACTGAGAGCGGGCCATACGACGTCGACGTCACGCGGTACACGGTCGTCGTCGACCTTGTCCTGAGCTCTACCTCTCCGCATCTGAACGAGACGATTGTGTTCACAGTGCATGCGTACTTCTCCCACAATGGGTCAGCACTGCAGGGTGCCGAAATCCTGCTTGTCTGGTACAACGACACCGAGCACGTAGTCCAACACCTCGTAACGAACAGCACGGGTCACGCCGTCTGGACGGCCTCCGGCTTTCACGACCACACATTCCTCACGGGAATCCTTGTGTGGGCCCACTATGCTGGCAACGACATAATCGACGCCGCAAACTCGACATCGCAGTCTGTGTCCCTCCGCCGGTGGGTGACTGCAGTCCAGTCCTTCAGTACGGGCGGTGTGTCCGACGTCCATGCATTTGACATCGTCCAGATCACTGGTCAGCTCGTATACGACTTGGGTGGCGGTTCCACGGTCCCGTTTGTCGGGGCCCAGGTGGAGGTGCTACTGAACGGCACGGTCGTTGCAGTTGTCAATACCCTCGGTGATGGCAGTTTTGCAGTCGACTGGCTCGTGCCAGCAGATACCGTTGCGGGGTACTATGAACTGACGGCGAGGTTCGTGTCCACTGTCAACTGGATTGAGAACTGTAGCAGTCCCTCCCTAGGCCTCCGTGTCGTCCAGTACGACCTGGATGTAGACATTGAGGTGACACCGGGGCATGTGTATCTCACGTCGCAGCTCAACATTACGACTGTGCTCACACTGAGCAATGGCACTCCCTATGCCAACGCCCCTGTGGCACTGTACTGGAACCACCTCAACGATGACGGGGGCCCACAACTGATTGCAGTTGTAATGACCGACCAGTACGGCAAGTTGACCTATCTGTTCCAGGTCCCAGAGTCCGTGCCACTGGGCGCCACCAGCGTGTGGGCGAACTGCACCCCACCGGTCACATACATCAGCTCATCCCAGTCTGCAGTCATCGACATACAGGTCTTACAGATGTCCGTATGCCTGTCCATCGAGTCACAACAGTACTCCGTAGGAGTCGGTGACACGCTGACCATCACCGGGACCATACTGATGTGCAACGGCACCCCGCTGTCTGGATATCCTGTGGAGTTCTGGTGGACGAACACTTCCAGAGTCCTGATTGGTACTGTGACGAGTGGTCCTGATGGCTCGTTCACGTTCGAATTTGACATCCCGTGGCGACACCAGGTGGGCCCTGTGGCATGCAATACGGTGTTCGTCAGCACTAGGGCTGCACTGGCAACGAACAGCAGCAACACTCTGGCACTCACCATCACACATGCTGTGTGGGTCGAACTCGACGACCAGACGGTGTTCGAGCTGACCCCCGGTGACATCCTCACAGTATCTGGTGTGGTCATGGATGCCTTTGGCCCCATCCCGGACTTCACCATAGACGTGATGGCGAATGGGAGTGTCGTGGCCCAGTCGAGCTCGTTCTCAGGTGACGGCTCGTTCTCGGTCTCGTTCACAGTCAGTCCATCCGTCCCCCTCGGGAGGTACATAATCGTGGTTGCAGTGAGCAACGAGTACTTTGTGACAACACATAGTGACACTTGGATGGTACTGGTCACACTGCCGACGTCCCTGTCAGTCACTGTTTCGAGTCCTTCTGCCCTCATGCCTGGTGAGTCGTTCACGGTTTCGGTGTCCCTCCGTGACGCCCGTGACGACCCGGTGGGTCAGGCGACAGTCATCCTCTATTTGACCAACAACGATACCGAGATAGTCCTGGGCACCTTTGAGACCGACGACGAGGGCACTGTGTTCACCACCTCTGTTGTACCGTCCTCGTTCACGGCAGATGGCATCTTCTGGGTACGGGCAGAGTTCCAGGGTGTGGACTTCCGGCGGGACAGCGAAGACATCTCGCCCACACCCGTCCACGTCTTCACCGACGTACGTGTGACTAACCTGACCCCATCTGTTGTGCAGGTCAACAGCACGTTCCAGATCCGGTTCAACCTGACTGATGTGAACGGCATACCTATTGAGAGGCGTCCTGTTGAGATACACCTCGACAACACGACGTTCCAGACCATCACTTCCCGTGACGGCCTTGTCGAGTTCACGGTGCAGGCGCCGGGACACGAGGGTGTGATGCACTACTACGTAGTCGTGCCGTCCTCGGTTGCAGAAGACCTCCAGTCAGAAGAGTTCACAATCTCTGTGAGTGCAGGAGTGACCTCAGGCCTCGTGATGGTGTATGTATCTATCACCGCAATTGTTATTGAGGCTGTAGTTGCAATTGTGTTGGTGATACGACACAGGCGCTCACATGTCCACTATGTGACTGTGTCCTCCAAGGGGACGCGAACAGCTACTCTAAGTGGCACTCTGTGATGCGTGGATGGTGGTACTGGTGCAGATTGGGTCTGTCTTGCCGTTCGTTGCCCTTGCGGGCGCGGTGATTGTTGTACTGCTCTACCTGTACTATGTCAAGGGGATGTTCCGTGTGGCGCCCCGTGCTGTCAAACTTGACCTTGCAGGCAAGATGCGGAACATCAAGAAACTCATGGATGCTGGGAAGTATGCTGCAGCAATCACCCTTGCCTACCGGACATTCGAGCAGATGTGTGGCGCACGGATTGGTTCAGAGCGTACCAATTCCGAGACCGCCCGCGAGTACATCGAACGTGTACTCAAGGTAATCCCCCTCGACCCAGTGGCCGTTGACGCATTCACCTCTGTCTACGAGGAGGCACGGTTCTCAGGTCACGAGATTACAAGGGAACAGTGCGAATATGCAATCCGTGTGTTCACTGACCTGTACCCCAAGGTCGACCTCAGTATCGCCACGGAATAGCTGGTGACCCGTGATGGGATTGAAAGAGACCGTTCAGATTTCGTTGTTCATTCTCTCGTGGGTGCCCATCGGTTTCCTAGTGGGGGCCACAGTGTTCAACGTGAACTCCACATACTCGTATGACTTCTCAATCTACAACAACGACTGGAACGGACTCAGCAACTTCCGTAATGCCATAGAAGACAGTGGCCACGAGGTGTACTCCATTCAGACCTCGATGAGCGTTATTTCAAGGTACAATGGTTCAGCGGTGCTGGTCATCATGGGCCCCGTGAAGGACTTCAGCATAGACACGGTGTTCACGATATTCAACCACATCATGGCCGGGGGTCGCGTGCTCATAGCCGACGACTTCGGGACGGCTAACTCGTCCTTCTACTGGCTGAACAACTACCTGGCAGGAGTCCTTGGTGCCCAGCTCCCTGAGGGAATCCATGGCTTTGTGTCCTTCACCGGTGGTGTCCTGCTCGACCTGGACTCGTACGAGGTCAGCCCCAAGCTCCCCGTAATCCGGCACTTTGCGGCCGGTTCCGACAACGGTGCAATTACCGCCGGTGTGCACGAGGTGTACCTGAACTGGGCATCGACCCTGAGTCCGAGGTGCCTGCTAGGTGCCTTCGGGATTGCCTGGACCACTCGTAGGGCGTGGTGCGAGTCCAACATCACTGACCCAAACCCGTACCCGGACGAGGGCGAGTGGGCAGGCGTACTACCTGTTGCCGGTGCTCTCTCCGTACCCACAGATGGCCCCCGCGACGGACGGCTCGTGGCCGTGAGCGACCCGAGCCTGTTCAACAATGATATGTGGGACCGTGGTGACAACGCGCGTTTCGCCATGAACATCATCGACTGGCTGACCAATGGTGACCCGGACATCCCTGTGGTGTTCTGCGAGCACTTGTTGGAAGTCCCGGTCACGTCCGCTGAGTTCTTCTATGGCATTTACTTGTCAAGGGCCCTGTGGATGACCACCCAGCCACTCCTTGCACCAATGTACCCGATGGTCACACTGGTCGGCATCAAGAAGTATCTCCCGGACATGAAGAAGCCAGAGGTGCGGAGCGTTTCTGAGGTGTTCCTGCGACGGGGCCAGACGTACTTCTCTGAGCGCCTGCAGTATTACCGGACGGAGGGGAACTATGCCCGCGTAGTGAGGATGATATACCGCAAGCTGCGTCGAGATATAAGGCGGACGTACATGTGGTCCGACTTTGATGTCGCCAAGGTCTGGGAGATAATGCATGCCAAAGACCCCTCCCTCAAACAGAGCGACTTCTTCAGGACAATTGAGCGGATTGAAGAGATAAGCTCCAAGTCCGGGATGAAGATCCGGGAGAATGAACTGATGAACCTGTTCTTCTTCATGCGTGATATCTCAGCAAAGCTCGTAGAGTCAAGAATGTGAGGTGTTAGAAGAGATGACACAGAGTATGCCCGGCAGTAGTACCAGAGGAACACCATCCATGACAATCGATGAGGTCCATGCCCTCTCCTCGGAGATCATCCGGGAGTGTAACAGAGTCATTGTTGGCAAGGGGGAGATACTGACAAACATCCTCATTGCCTTCCTGTCCAATGGTCACGTTGTACTTGAGGGCGTCCCCGGTCTGGCAAAGACCTACATGGCACGGACATTTGCCTCAATCCTCGGCTGTGCCTTCAAGCGGATTCAACTCACCGTTGACACGTTGCCCGCAGACATCCTCGGGAGCAATGTGTTCAACCAGAAGAGCGGTGAGTTCTGGTTCCGCAAGGGGCCGGTGTTTGCCAACCTTGTCCTTGCCGACGAGATAAACCGGTGTCCCCCGAAGTCGCAGAGTGCCCTCCTTGAGGTGATGGAAGAACGTCAGGTCTCTATTGAGGGTGTGACCAGGAAGCTACCAGAGCCGTTCCTGATAATTGCCACACAGAACCCCGTTGAGCAGGAGGGCACATACCCCCTTCCCGAGGCCCAGCTTGACAGGTTCATGTTCAGGCTTATACTGGACTACCCGACCAGCAGCGAGGAGGCCGAGATTGTCCGGCGGAAGCACATCGGTGAGGTGACCGACCTGCGTGTCCTCGCGGATCCGGCAACTATCATAGCCATGCAGAGGACCTGTCAGACCGTCTACCTCGACGAGGACATCATCAACTACATCCGTGACATCATCGTCCGCACACGCAATGACCCCCAAATCCTGCTCGGCGGCTCTCCAAGAGCGTCCATCGTCCTGATGTCCGCATCAAAGACCCGGGCTGCCATGCACGGCCGTGACTATGTGATACCAGAAGATGTCAGGAAACTGACAGTCCAGGCGCTGAACCACCGGCTGATACTGAAGCCCGAGGCCGAGCTGGAAGGGCAGACAGTAGAGCGAGTGATTGCAAAGATCCTCGGCGAAGTGGACTGTCCAAGGTAGTCGACCGATGGTATGAGGAATGTCCGGTGATTACGCAGAGGGGCTTTGTGGTACTGTTTGCAGGCATCCTTCTCCTCACATCGGGGTTCTCCTTCGTGAACTACTACCTAGTAGTCCTTGGGGTCTACCTCATTGTCGGTCTGGTGGTGTCCTTGCCCCTCTTCGCTGCCACCGCGAACATCTCTGGTATCGAGGTGGAGCGTACTGTTGACAAGACCAAGGTGTTCTCGGGCGACTTCCTCCGCGTG
>JALVPN010000110.1:105945-112018 GCA_027031765.1 Promethearchaeota archaeon
CGTGCGGGTCACAATCCACAACCGGTCAAACAGGCATTTCGACTTCATAGAGTGCCATGACCTGTACCCGGAAACGTGGGTCCTCGCAATCGGTGAGAACTTCATCGCATCGCGTATCGAGCCCGGCGACAGCATCACATTCTCATACATCTTGCAGGTGCGGATGCGTGGCCGCTACGAGCTGGGGCCGACAGAAGTAATCCTCAGGGACCGCCTAGGCCTCCACTACTACAAGCGGACACTGCGCGCGCCCACAGAAATCCTCGTATATCCCACCTACAAGGATGTCCGCCGTCTGGAGGCCCTTGGCAAACAGAGACAGCTCGGCCTGATGTTCGGGGCACACCGGACGAAGACGGTCGGTATGGGCACTGACTTTACGGGCTTCCGGGAATACGTACCCGGTGATGCCTTCCGGCTCATTGACTGGAAGGCAAGTGCCCGCAGGGGCGACCTTGTTGTGAAACAGTACGAGATGGAGAAGAACATCCAGATCATCTGCATGGTCGACTCGAGTGGCAGCATGGGCAACGGTTATCCTGAGAACACAAAGCTGGAGTATGCAATCCGTGCGGCGGTGCTCCTCACACACATGGGCCTTGAACGAAAGGACCTCGTGGGGACGTGTGTGTTCTCGGACCGCGTCCACGCCTACGTGCCGCCATCTGCAAGTCCTGGCCACATGTATGCTGTCCTTGAGGCCCTTGCCATGGCAGAGCCCCGGGGCTGGAGCGACTATGAGGGTGCCATAGGCTACGTCTGCAAGCAGACCCGGAAACGGTCGCTAGTGATCTGGCTGACAGACCTCGAAGAGAGCCCTGCCCCTCTCATCAATGCCATGAAGACTGTGGTCGCAAACGGTCACCGGGCAATGATAATCAGCCCCTTCGGTCCGTGGTTTGAGGCGCCGGTCGGTCAGTTTGGCCCCCTTGAGAAGGTGCTTGCTGAGGCCGTGTCCGAGGAGCTGTGGGAGCGGCGCGCCAAGATTGGGCGGGCGCTCGCCCGCTTTGGCATCTCTGTGGTGAATGTCGGCCCAGAGGACTTCCTGCCTACAATTATGAAGCAATACGAGCTCGCCAAGAAGAAGGGGGTGGCCATGCTTTGAAGGCAATCACTTGGTTTCTCAGGGTGCTGTCAACAGCCACCTTCGCATGCATGTGCTGGCTGGTATACCGTGCACTGTCCGGCCACTGGCGGTGGGACGCACCCTACGTGTTCATCGTGACAGTGTTCAGACTCCTCTCCTTCATCTTCTTCTTCATCAGCATAATGATGCTCGTGGGCTTCCTCATGGCCCTTACCGGTTCGCCACCCAATGACCTTGTTGTTGGTCTGTACAATACCCTGACCCTTCGCCTGTGGTACATGCAACCCTACCATGTATCAGGCCCCCTCGTCAATATCGGGGAGGTGTTCTCGGCCTTCATGTTCAGCATGAACCGCCTCCTCGTAGAGCTCTGGGATACAACCTTCGTGTTCCTGTACTTCCTGTTTGCAGGTGTTGGCGTCGCGCTGTTCCTGCAGTCCATGGTGCGACTGCAACACAAGTTCGTTGGCGGGGCGTTCGTATCCATCCAACTCATCCTAGTTGTCGCTGCCTTCCGTGGGCTGCCGGGTGTCCCAGACTTCACAGTGTTCCCCAGCGACTTCGTGACCTTTGTTACCAGCTCCCTCCAGATGTTTGCCTTGGTTTCCTTTGCGTACCTTGAGATAAGCTTCCAGATGATCTACAGCGACTCGGTCGGGAAACCCGTCGAGGAACGCGAGGAGATGCTCCAGAAACAGCTGCTGCTCCTCCGTCAGGCAACCCGAAAACAGGACGCCATCGAGCGTGGTGAACGGCTCGGGACCACTCCTCTCGGGCGGTCTGCAGGCGCGACCGCCTTCTCGTTTCTCCGTGAGGCCATCGAGCGCAAGGTGATTGGCGACAAGGATGTCCTTGAGAACCTCGATGCAATCAGTGATGTGCGTCGACTACAGAACTATGTGGATCAGGTCTTCGCCTCCGACCCGCGTGCCAAGGACGAGCTCACCGCACGGGCTGCGGCTCCGTCTGGCGCCTACGTCCTCAGCTCGACCCTTGTGGGGTCTGCCTTCCGGTTCTTGGCAGTCATATCTCTCTCTTTTCTACTGATGAGCCCACAGTTCTTTGTGTCGGTGTTGAACCTGTCACCGGGGGTGCAGGACAGCCTCGCGCTGCAACAGCCGGAAATCCTCCTCTTGTTCTTGGTGCCAATAGTCTTCCTCTTCCCGTTCTTGGCGGTTCTGATAAGTGCCGTTTCCGGTCGTGAGGAACTCATTACTGAGGAGCGCAGGCGCGAACGTAGGGCACGTGAGGCCGAGCTGGAGCAAATGCGTAAGGAGGCTGAGGAACGGCGCAAGGAACGGGAACGGGCACGACGTGAACGGATACGACACGAAGGGACTGATGAATGGGACGAGGCACTACGCTCGACCTATGATTATGACCGGTCAGGTTAGGAGCTGAAATCTGTTGACTGGGACTGCCATTCTTACTCATGGTGACCTCGATGGTATCACATCTGGTGCAATCTCACTGCTGGCCCACCCGTCCTCTGACGTCTACTTCTCCCGGCCCTCGCAGATTGCCAATGACCTGCGTCGTGTGGCCCGTGACAGTCCATCTGTGGTCGTCATCAGTGACATCGCAGTGAACGTGACCCTGTTCCCTGAGATACTAAGGGCACTTGAACGCTTCCCGGACTCGACCGTCGTCCACTGGATTGACCACCATCCAATACTTGACAGGCAACGAGAGGGGCTCGCGAAACGTGTTGACCTGTTCCATGAAGTCGGCCCCTGTGCGGCTGAGCTCGTATACCGCAAGTTCGAGCCGCAGCTCCCTGAACATGCTGTCAGACTGGCCCTATACGGTGCAATTGGTGACTACTGTGATGGTACGCCCTTTGCTGTTTCCCGACTTGAGGACTACGACAAGCGTACCCTCTACCTTGAGGCCGGCCTCCTCGTCCAGGCACTCCAGGAGATTGACTACCGTCACGAGAGCCGCGAACTCCTCCGGGCGCTCAGTCTTGGCATCCAGCCGAGCTCGATGGGGGACATCGTTGCCCTTGCCATGAAAGCGACGCGGATTGAGCACGAGATCTTCAGATACGTCAGGCAGGCTGCCAAGAAACACGGCCCTGTGGGCTATGTCATCGACATGCCCCTTGGGGGCTACCGTGGGAAGTCCGCAAAGTTCGCAGCCTACGTCACTGACTCGAAGGTCGGCATCAGCGCCCGCTCATCTGATGGGGAGGTGGACATGAGCATCCGCAGGCGCAGGGCTGAGGTCGACCTCAACCGCGCCCTCCAAGAGGTGCTTGCAGACTTCGATGGTGCACACGGTGGTGGTCACCCAGCTGCCGCAGGTGCCAGCATGTCGCGTGCGGACTTCCTGGAATTCGTGAGGCGTCTTGCAGAATACGTCGAGTCCATACGACCGGGGTCGACAGGTGCTGTGTAGTCTTGGTCGTCAGTGCTCCCCGGCTGGCACGTATACGGCTGCCTGTGGTCGACACCCCCTGACAACAGTTCTCATCCTGTGGCTCCTCTGAATGCTGGGGCCTAGTGCCAGACTGCCCTGAGGTGGCGCACCCGGGATGGGCGCATAGTGTTCAGTCCCCTGTGTGTCCAAGTATTGCCCTGTAGACCTCCTCTGGAGTCATCCCCCTGACCCGGAGAGTCTTCTCGCGACTCCTGTGTCCGGAAACTATTGTGACACGGCTCTGAGATACGCCGAGCAGCTTCGAGAGCCGCTTGACGAGCTCGGCGTTGGCCCGGCCGTCCCGTGGCCGGGCCCGGACGTTCATGACCACCACGTCCTCCTCCACTCCACCCACCAGTGTTCCCTCCTTTGAGCCCGTCCGGACACGCACTCGCAACAGAGCTCCGCCACCCTCAGCCCATACCGCTCGACCACTCATGGTGCTCACCATCTGTGCCCGCGGTGGTCGGCCTGCTATTGAGGTTTTGGGCCCTGCCCCTCCAACTGTATGTGTGATAAGGACTATGGGCTGTCGTCACAGACGGTGCCTACTGGGCGCCTGCCCCCTTCTAGACACCTATGTGCGGGATTTCTTTTTATGGGACTCCGGAGTAGATATTGTGCCGAATCCTCAGACTGACGGGGTGAACCAAGGAATGAGTGATCCTGTTATGGATGCCTATACCAAGGCATACAACGACTCCGGCCAGATGGTGCAGGCCTGGGGTGTCATCACTACTGCCGGACAGGTGTTGTGGCAGAGCAACAACTGGGACCTCACAGCAGACGCCCCACAGCTGGCCCAAGCTATTACTAGGGGTGCTACAAGTGTCACGCAGAACATGGTAAAGTACTCGGTGCTCAGGAAGACCGACGACAGTCTCGTGGCCAAGAACATGCAGGGGAATGGCATCCTGATCTTGGCCCGGATTGAAGGTCCGAAGTGGGTGGTCGCGTGGGCCTCCCCTGATGCGCAGCCCGACCTCGTGTACACCGATGTTGACCGGGCTGCTAGGACACTGAAGGGCAAGATATAATCTCCCCTGTCCCTGTGTGACCGGGCCAGCGGCCGTCCGTGGGGCTCGCCAAGGTGGCCTGTCAGCTACTAGGTGTGGTGGTGTTGTGGCGGACGACACTATAGCCACGGAGTGGCAACTCCTACACGCGAACAACCCCTCCATTGGCGCCTTTGCGGTCTGTCATGGCCCAAAGGTCATCTGGCAGACCGACAACTGGGATCTCGTACCGTTCGCATCCGACATTGTGTGGGGGGCCGAGTCCCAAGCACCATCAATCACTGTGAGTGGTGTGTCATACGAGCGTGTGGACTCGGCAGAGGACTATTACCTGGGCCTTGCAGAGGGCAGTGGTGGCTGGCTGCTCATCAGTCGCATGGAGGTCGACAAGTGGGTGGTGTGCTGGGCTGCGAGGGAGGCCGTCGGTGACCTGGCACTTGTTGATGTTGCCAAGACCGCAACGAACCTCATAGGTGCCATATGACTGTTGCTTGACCCGGCTGTTCTTGCCACCATATCTCCCAGCGCTACAACCGGTGGTATGGACGTCTGGGGTGTAGTACAGCGCCATATCTGCGGTCAGCTGCCTCCACGGCCCGGACACTGCGGTGATGCCACGCCCCTGTCGTCCTGCCTGTTGGTGCCACCACGGCAGTACATGTTCTCCCAACTCCCATGAAAAGGGTTAAGTATCCCTTGCAGGTGTGCACGGGCAAACAACCGCTGGAGGACGACAATGACAGTCACCGCGTTCATCATGATCAATATTGACGGCAACAACCGAAAGGTCCTCGAAGAAATAATGGCAATCGAGGAGACTAGGGAAGCGTACATGGTATTCGGCCCATTTGACATCATAGCAAAGGCGGAGTTCAAGTCACATGAAGAACTGGGACGGTACGTGGTGGAGAAGATCCGTTCAATCGAGGGCGTAAGCGACACCCAGACGAACGTCTGTGCGGCCTGTTGAGCCCGTCCTCTTGGCAACTGTTCACTGTTCTGAGAAGATTATCCCCCGGATGGCCTTCAGGGTCTCAATGTACTCCTCCGACCCCATGGTGTACGTGTCTATCAGCCACTCGTAGATCCTCAGGAGCTCCCGGTCCGTGACATCCCCCCTGACCATCTTGGCTATGCGTTTGTGATGACGGACACGCATCCTGATACTCTTTGCCTGGAGCCTGACAAGCTCCTCCTTGTCCTCCTCAGTCAGCTCTATTGCGAACGCCCTGCATGTCCTCTCAATCCACTCCGTTGCCATCCGCATGGTCTCTGTCTTGTCCATGCCAGCAATGCCGGTGGCAATGACAAACCCCTTTGCCGTACGCCTGTAGTAGTCCGTTGTCCGTTTCCCCGTCCTCACGGTTCCGTACTTCACTACGAACCCGGCATCAATCAGCCTGGGGAGGTGGTGGTATACCTGGTTCTTTGTGAGCGGTTCGCACCCCTCACACCTGCCTGACATCTTGACAATCTCTACTACCGACATGATGTTCCGCATGACGACCCGCTGCCGTATGACCCTCTCACCGGTCTCCTTGTTGTACTC
>JALVPN010000111.1 GCA_027031765.1 Promethearchaeota archaeon
GCCAGAAGTGGAACGCGTGGTGGGGGCACTGGATGGTCATGCACGGCTGCGTGCGGCCCTCGCGTCCGCAGTGGCCGGCAACGTGATCGACTTCAATACCAGCGGCCACCGGCCGGACCTCGGGGCCATCGCCAGTGTGTTCAGACAGGTAATGGAGCAGGGCTTCGCTATCGACCACTCGGGGACACTGTGGGAGGCCATCCAGCGGCCGGGCCGTGCGGTCGTGCTCGCCGACAACGCAGGCGAGACCCTCTTCGATGTCCCACTACTCCGCGTCCTGCGAGAGTACGGCTGGAACGTATACTATGCGGTCAAGGGCGCACCAATGATGAATGATGCCACTGTCGAGGACGTGAAGGGCTCTGAAGTGGAGGCCCTGGCCAAAGTGGTCACAACGGGGGCATGGGCACACGGGACACCGAGGGGCATGGTCGGGCCTGAGTTCCTCAGGGTGGTGGATGAGAGTGACGTTGTCATCTCGAAAGGGCAGGCAAACTTTGAGACGTTCCCAGAAATCCAGCGGGCAACCGGGGTCACAACCTGGTACGTACTGCGCGGAAAGTGCCCACACATCGCACGCGTGATAGGGATACGAAAGGGAGAGAATGCAGTGGTCATGCAGTGCCAGCGGTCTAGCCGTTGAATGGCCACTGGGCCTGTACAGGCCATACAATATTGAATAAGAGATGAGGGGTGGACCACACCCGGCCCACCACGACACTATGTGCCGACTGTGCTGACTGAACTCCCTACTGGCGCCCGCCTCTCCACGGACTAGCCGATGCGAGTGCCACAGTTTGGACAGAAGCGTGCCCCGTTGAGCTTGGTACCGCAGTTGGGACAGTACTTTGCACCCGCCGGAGCTGCGCCACCCTGCTGTCCTCCAGTTGCAGCAGCCACTGCGCCCATGAAGCCAATGCCTGCACCAAAGCCAGCGCCCGGGCTCCGCCCGAGGGCCTCGGCGGTGTCCTTCATGGTCTCCATACCAGCGAGCTGAGCGCCGCCAACGCCACCAGTCCTGAGCCAGAAGAGCCGCTCCCTGTACTTCTCTGTGGTGTCAATCCCTTCAAACTTCAGGTCGACGAGCTCGAGGCCCAGCCTCTCAAAGGCCATCCGAACCTTCGTCTTGACCTTCATGGAGGTCTCGTCGAGCTGTGTGAACACCGTCTGAAGGTCGTAGTGTGCAAACTCGTCTATGATGCGTTCGTTCATGAACGAACGGAGGTATTCGTTGACCCTCTTCGTTGTGAACGCGTTCTGGTTCCCTACGACGTCCTGTACAAAGATGTTGGGCTCTGCGACCCGGAACCAGAAGTTGCCGTGGAACATCAGTGGCGCGAGATCGCTTGTTTGGCCCCGTCCTCCGAACTTGCCCTGGAACTGCGAGCGCGAAACGAACACACACGTCGCCTCGAAGACGTCGCCCTTGACCTTTCTCTGGAGCCAACCAACGAGGCCAGGCATGCTACTGGTAGTCAGTTTGTGGCGGCCCGCAGTGAACTTGTCCAGTGCCTTGCCATCGCGGTAGAAGATGGCCCACTGGTTCTCCATCACAATCAGCTGGGAGCCCCACTTGATCCTGTTGTCAGGATAACGCCACACAATCTGATCCGGTGCAGCGTTAGTCCACTCGATTGCATCTGCCATGCTGAGTACACCTTGATACTCGAAGTCCTGAGCTCTTAGGGCAGATATCCGTTTTAAACATTGATGTGTTGTTCCCGATAGGCCTGACAGACAGTCCATGGGCCAAGGGACACGTCCCCGGGGCACAGAACATTGGGTGCGTCCGGCCACAGTGTGTACCAGAGGGGTCGGTTGGACAGCACCACGGCCTGCAGCAGGTCGCCAGAGTGTGCGCCTAAGGCCGGAGTTATTAGTGCGGCGTGTAAGTCAGCACAGGAGGTATTTGATGCCGCACCAACAGGAAGGCGAAGGGCCTGAGATCAGCCCTGAGGAGCCGCGTGTCGTGCGGAGACCGTTCAACCCAATGGCCACCTACGTCCAGATGGTCGTCCTCATAATAGTCGGCTACGGACTGCTGAGTATCTTTGGGTATCCAGTCCTCATAATGGCCATGCTCGTCGTCATCATCATGCTCGTCAGGGAAACACTGTACGTCCTTGCCCACCTGCCATTCCGGTTTGTTACTGCAGCAGCCTACGCAAACATGGCGTACTCAGCAGTCGGCTTCGTGACTCTTGTCGTAAACGCATTTGCAATCACCCAGACCGGGCAGCCCGCAATATTGCCCGAAGTCCCCAGTCTAACGCTCATCTGTCCACTGTTCATCATGGCTGCCCTTCTTGGTACCGTGAACCTCCGCAAGATGTTCGAGCCAGTGTCACAGGAGAGGTAGGTCACATGTCGGATGCCCCGTCGGGTGTATGTGGAAGAGGACACCACAGACCGGCAGGACTCACACACTGACCCGCATGAGGTCTTCGCCAAGGACAGCCCGGACCCCGGTGTCGCCACTCACAGTCGAGAGGACATCGTCCTTGGAGGCAACGACCTCTGGTGACACGTGTACGAGGACCACCGTCCCGGGGCTGGCCTCGCGCACGACCTCTGCGAGCTCGCTCGGACTCGTGTGTACACCTGTGGGCGAGTGGCCGTCCAACCAGTTGCACTCGTGAACTAGGACATCGCAGCCCCGGGCCAGCTCGACCACCTCCGGACACGGTGCCGTGTCGGACGTGTACACGACCGACCGGCCATCAAGTTCGACCCTGAAGGCACGTGCGTCCATTGGGCCATGCAGTGTCTTGCAGGTTCTGACGGTGAGCGGGTCGAGCCTGGTCTCGGACACCTCGTCCAGTGGTACCGGTCGTAGCGGGAACTTGGACTGGAGGTACGTGAACGCCGAGTCGAACATCAACCCGGTCCACTCCATCAGCTGCAGCGGACCATAGACGCACAACTCGTCCGTACGTCCTGCAAGCCACATGCTCTGGTACAGGGTCATGAAGTCCGAGCAGTGGTCGATGTGGAAGTGACTGATGAACACAGCGTCGAGTGAAGTCAGGTCTGTGCCGAGCTGTGTGAGCCGGTGTAGCACACCCGAGCCGATATCGAGGAGGACCGAACGGCCAGCGCCCTGCACCAGGACACCAGACTGGACACGACGGGGGTCTGGGACTGAGGTGCCAGTGCCCAGTAGTGTGATCTCCATGTCAATCACGGCCAGACTGTGCGGTGGTCGTAATCAGTGTTCTGGCTGCCGGACACAGCACCAGACAAAATTGAAGTGGTGTGGTGTGCCACGTCTGGTGTGACACGAGCTAGAGAGAAGACCACCAGTCATGTCGTCATAATAGATACCGGGTCGGCCCTCACAAAGGCCTGTGTTGCAGGCAGCAGGCCCCTGCAGGCGGCAGTTCTCCGGACGGGAGATGTCGTGGGCACACCCACAGATGTAGTCCGTGACCAGCACATTGGTAGTGTTGACGCAGTGGCCCGGTTGTGGGGACATGTCATCCGTGTAGGACTGGGCCTCGACCCCACGAGTACAGAAGTGGTGGTGAGTGGGCCCGCAGACCCGACCAACGACGATGCGGAGAGGACCGCGGAGGTGCTGTTCGAGGTGCTCGGTGTCAGGGCGGGCGTGATGGTACAGCGTCCCCTGCTCGCCCTATGGCGACGCCGTACTCTCGAGGGACTCGTAGTGGATGCAGGACACGACAGCACGAGGGGGTGGCCGGTAGTGGAGGGGCACGTCATCCTTGCCGAGGCGTTCACATACCCTGTTGGTGGGAGGGGCATCGAAGCATACCTGTGCACCCTGCTCAGACAGATGGGATACACTGTGCCCAAGGACCTGTCGATGGAGGATGTGCGCAGGATGAAGGAGGAGCTGTGCACAGTGCGGCTCACGGGTGCGGAGGGCCCGAAGTACACGACCACCGGACAGGACGCATTCACAACTCCCGAGGGCCTTGAGGTCGACCTTGGGCCCATCACCGAGTGTGCGGCCGAACCACTATTCGACCCCGCGGTGCTCGGCATTGATGAGAGGCCACTTGGAGAGATGGTAGCGGGAGTCATAGGACAGGACAGGGACTTCCTGCTGAAAATCGCGACCACGCGTAACATAGTCGTGACCGGCGGGATGTCGCTCCTGCCGGGTTACGTTGAACGACTCCGTCATGAGACACGACAGCGTGTAGGGGATGACGTCGAGTTCAAGATGAGGGGGAGTGAGGACGCGACCATGGACACCTGCATGGGTGGGTACATCTTCGGCACGCTACGTACTACACGCAAGCTGTTGGTCACCAAGGAGCGCCTACGCACAGAGGGCGCATGGCAACTGTGTCCACTCTAGGAGTCGTGGGATAACAGCACATGGCGCACGGTGTTGACGAGCAGTCGCAGCTCTCGTACAACACGCTCCTTGTTGCCATTGGGAAACGCCAGTTGACTGATGATGTCCTTGCACGTCACATCACGCACAACGCGCAGCATCGCCATAGAGTCGACGGCAATCCGTCCCGCGTCCACCTCCCTACATAGGGCCTCGATGTGTTGCGCGAGCACCTGGCCATGGGAGGTGACCACGGTTGTGTCCGCACCCTTTGTAAGGTCGTCAATCAGGCGGCCTGCCATCGCTTGCAGGTCTGTTAGAAAAGTCTGTGGCTCCACTGGCGCGCGGTGGCTATTATCAGCATACAGACGGTCGTCGTACACCCGGCACACCAAGTTGTGCCTGTGTCGGCGGTATTTATTCTGTACGATTACTGAAACGGTGTGCTGAGCAAACCGGACTGTCCAGTCCGAGGCTGCTCTCGCATGGCATTTGACAGGGCAGAAGAGCTCACTGTTCGGCAAGCCTAGGACGCAACAACTGTTCCATTGTGGTCAAGAACAGGCGCAGCTGCTTCCGGGCACGCTCAAGGGCATCAGGGCCCTGCCTACAGAGTTCGGGGAGCTCTGATACGGCGAACTCGTACATCAGGGGAATCATCGTGTGCATTTCGACACGGATCTTGCCCGCCCTGTAGACATCCATAGCACGGTCGACCGCATTGGCAAAGTCAGCCACCCTCAACTCGACCTCCGGGCAGGAGGGGTCACTCAAGAGCAGGTCATGCAGGACGGTGCATGTCCTCACGACTCTATCAAGGGGGTCGTCCGTCTGCGCTGTCGGCTGCCGGTCTCCGTCATCCGCGGTCATGTCAGCTCGCACCTCTGTACCACACGGCCATGTCAGACAGGTCTTCGTGCATGTGCATATAACTAGAGCTTTGTCCTGCCGGCAACCCATGAGGGCGGGTGGTGACATGTCACCAAGTGCCCCCTTGGTCGGACTGACCGGGCGAGACCATTCCTGATGTGGACGGCGCACTGGACACATCGTATATATGATTCCTACAGTGCACTTTATTGCATGTGGGCAACTAGTATGTTGGTGATGTCTTCTTGCATGACACTACAAGGACTGCAGTAGCCATAGGACTCGTTGTAGCGCTTGCCGTCCAGTTCCTCGCACTACCAGCCCAGGTGACCGCCTATACTCCCGGCGACGAGGCGGCGGTGTTCGGACACACCTTTGACGAGGAGTACTGGACGAACGACTCAATCATAGTGCAGACGAAGTATGGCAACGCGAGTTTCACGGCGTCCTACGTGCACGTGGACACCTTCTCATCGTTCCTAGTCGCGTTCAACCGCATAGTGACGAACGGCAGTAAGGAGATCATGCTCCCGTACCAGCTGTTCGGGATGCACTACCTGACACCGGGACAGGAGGAGGTGTTCATTGGGGCGGTATTCGCGTTCCTCATGGTGCACAATGAGACATATGGGAACAACAGCCTGCCAGATGTTGGTCACGAGGCGTCATGGTTCGTGATACCCATGTCGACTGGGAACCCATGGCCTGATGTGACACCACAGGTCGAGGCCATCCCAGCTGAGAAGCTCGGGGATGGACACTACAGGTTCGGCATGAGGTACATCGACATGCCCGCGCGTGTCGTGGCCACAAACAGTACAGGTGGTTTCATAGCGTCGCTCCTGCTCCCAATCCTCACCGTCCTGGTCAGCGAGATCAGGATTGAGTACGACATAAGGATAGACAATGCTACAGGCGAGGTGCGTGCCGAGACCCTGTACACGATTGGCCAGGTCGAACGTGCTAGACTGCTCGGCGTGGGGGCGGTGGAGCCCTCGGACATAATCAACGAACAGATGGAAATCAGTGCGGTACACTACCTCTCAGTGTTCACCAGCAAGTACACTGTGGCAAACGCAACGTCCGGACAGACGCTAGTCCCGCCCACAAGGACTCAGCCTCTCAACAACAACATCACAGTCCGTGTGGGTGATGACAGCGAGCGGGCACTGGATGTGGGCCTGGGCCGGGAGTACTCGCTGTACAACGAGAGCACAGACCCGTGGACGCTGGTCTCAGACAACGAAACCGCACTCAACTCGTTGCTCGCCGCGAAGAAGAAGGACTTCGTCCTGATTGCATGGCAGGCACCACTCTCCGCGTTCATCTTGGCCCACATGGCATACGGCCTCTCTAGTACAATCAGGGAGCGCTATCCCACCGTACAGGCCCTCGTCAACAACGCCACCAATGAGTTCCACTCCAGCCAGTGGTGGTATGCCGTGACCTTCCCCAAGTGGAACGGCCTACGTGTCCAGCAGGACCCGTCCTATGTGGCACACACGGATCTCGCTGAGACCACGACCACTACCACCACCACATCATCAACAACATCATCAACCACCACCACCACATCATCAACAACAACTACCACCACTACCAGTACGAACGGCACGACAACACCCGGTGCACCATCACCGGTCAGGACGGGGCCGATACTCGTAGTGGCAGGCATTGTTGGCGTCATTGTGATAGTAGTGGTGGTCATGAAGAGAAGACACTAGCACAGAGGATGTGGCCCGGCCGACGCACAGAGGCCTGGCCACCTGCCTTCTTTTTTCCGACAGCCTGACAGTGCCTCACCAGTTGCGAGCCCGTCCACACGGTTCAGACTGCTGTGTACTGCTGTAGCACGCTGAGTGGCTGTGTGACTCGGTGGGTGAAGGAACCGACAGGTCTGCAACACGACCAGAAGACCACAACATACGGACGGCAGCATGCAGCCCTGGTCGATGAAGGTACCTCCGGTGCAGCTCCTGTGGAAAAACGTCACCGGGTGGTGTCATGGGGCACCACAGCGTACTGTCAGACAGCAGTACCTGCAAGATGGGCTAGCAACTGCCACTCTACTGCTTGGGAAAAATAGTGGGGGCAGTAGGGACGACCCCCACCTGCGACGCAAGCGAGGGCTAGTCCTGATAGCCCTTCATGTACCCCTCGCGCTGCTTCCACTTCTCTTCGAGGCGCTGCATGATCTGCCACATGCGGTACGTGTACTCCCATGCCTTGTCAAACTTGCCTTGGTTCATCTCATCGAGGAACTCCTCAACGACATCATTGATGTTACCGATGTCCTCGATTATTGTGGCGTCGAACTCGTATACACGGTCGAGCTCCTTCTCGTCAATCTTCTCCTTGGAGCCCCACGCTGCATAGCCGTAGTCGGCGTAACGGATGGCCCGCACGAGCTTGTCGGTCAGTGCGAGCATGCGGTCGAAAGTGTCCCAGACCTTTGTCAGGTTGTAGTCGACCACCATCATCTGTAGCTTCTCCAGGTCCTGCTGCACGAGCCGGAGCTGGTCTGCCAGGAACTCACGGAGGACCTTGTCTGCGGCGCGGCGCTCCTCCTTCGACTGATACCCATGCCAACCAGGGATGTAGTGCGTAATCAGCCCAAAGAACCCGCCCTTGACGTCCTTTGCGGCCTTTTTCCTAATCCTCTTTGCAATCGGGTCAGTGACCTTACCCATATGTCATTGTCTCCTGACTATCTGTGCAACCCACATAGCGTGGAGTGGGTTGACCCGCCATCCTGTACTCACTTTTGCTTAAAAAGAATCTCACGCGATACACCCCACACACCACACACCACACACACCACACACCACACACACCACACACACCACACCACACACCACACACCACACACACCTGACACCTGATAGGGGCGACCGTACACTGAGAGCCCGAGCGGCTGCGCGGGGACAGGAGCCGTGGACGCGCCGGGTAGGGGCACTGTCAGGTGGGAAACGGCTGCTCCCCCGCAGCGGGACGTGCCTGACAGGCATATGGGGGAGCAGACAACCCACGGTGGAGGGAGAGGGATGGGGAGGGCAGTGTCGCCCTCGTCCTGTGCTCACCACAGCTGGTACTCTCTCTTGACAAACCCCTTCCAGACCGTCGGGAGTTTGGCAATGACCTCTTCGGCTATGCTCTCCACGGAGCTGGACATCTGCTCGACATTACAGTCCCCGAACACCTCGATGTTGACTGTCTTGGGCTCAGTGATGGGCGCCCCGATCTGGCTGACGAGGTAGCAGTAGACCTGGTCTATGTCCGGGTGCTCCTCGGCAATGCGATGGACAATCTCGCGGGCGGCAACGTTGTAGGTCTTACCCACATGTGAAACAGGGTTCTTGCCCGCTGCGGCCTCTAGTGTCATTGGTCTGTAGGGGGTTATCAGGCCGTTTGCACGGTTGCCACGCCCGACCTGGCCGTCGTCGCCGTGCTCAGCAGATGTGCCCGTGACAGTGAGGTAGAAGAGGCCCTCATCCGGCCGGTCCGCGGTGTTGACGCTGACCTCAACGTTCAGGTCTGTCAGCCTCACCGCCAAGTCCGACACCATCTCCCGGATGCCGTCCATGACGCTCTGGTACTCGTCAGCGTCCCGGGTCTCGGTGGAGATGATTGCAGCTGCAATCTGGATGTGCAGGTCGTCACCGACCCGGGTACCCATGACCTTGATGTCCTCACCAATCTGCGGCCACTGGGTCTTGATACGGTCGCTGTTGAGGAGGAGCTCGGTCTCCAGGACGACCTTCTCGGTGGGTGAGAGAGGGGCATAGCCGACACCGAAGCTGGTGTCGTTCGCGCGGGGAATCTCCACATCGCCCTCGAAGTTGCCAACAAGGTCTGTGCTACCGGCCCGGATACGGTAGTCGATGATGATGTCCGAGTTCGCATCAAGGTGGGGCAGGTCATGGTGCAGCCACGACCTGGTGTGCTCTACTGCGAACTTGCCGACGGGCACCTGGCGTTCATAGTCCTTGTCCACAACATCGACGGCGCGCCCGCTCAGGAGCAGGTAGATCGGCTCGATGACGTCCCCGCCACCAAACCTGACGTTCGACTGTCCGCCCACAAGCAGGACCTTGTCCACGTTGTGGTGCATCACCCGTCCGAATGATTCGAGGTAGTACTCGCTCAGGCGGATGGACAGTTCCTCGGCTGCCTTGTCACACAGGGTATCGGGATGGCCCTTGCCCTTGCGCTCAACAATTTCCACATTCCGTTTGTGTACCGGGGGCCCTGCTACATGACCAGGGGCCACCGGTGTCCTTATATACCTTCCCGTATGTAATTACCTACAGTAAACGTCTATTACTAATGGTAATTGCCGGTGTGAGAATGATATCAGTCGAAGAGATCAGGAGGCTCAGACGGAACGCGGGCATGAGCCAGGCCGACCTTGCTGCAGAGGTAGGGGTCTCACAGTCATACATTGCGCGGATGGAGGGCGGCACCCTGGACCCAAAGCTGTCGGTGGTGAACGCCATCCTAGAGGTGGTCTACGGGCGTCGGGGTAGGACATGTGCTGAGATAATGACGCCAGACCCCGAGACCGTGGACGCCCGCCAGACAGTAGCAGTAGCAATCGCAAAGATGCGGGCCGGGGACTACTCGCAACTGCCAGTTGTCAGGGGGCTCAGGGTTGTGGGGTGCATCACCCTTGCCGACATCGTGAACAACATGGACCACGACCTTACAGAGATGGCAGTGGAGACCATCATGGACCCGAGGGGGGTGCCCGTGGTAAACGAAGAGACCCCTATCAACGACGTGCTACCCCTCTTCAAGAGCTATCAGGCAGTAGTGGTCCTCAGACACGGCCGCGTGAGCGGCATCATCACGGTCTACGACCTGCTCAAGCTCCTGTTGCCGCACTCGCTGATGTGAGGGGACACGTCCTGCAGGCATGCTGTCCGAGGAGGGGCGCGCAGAATAAGTTATAAGATATCCAGTGAATGAAGGGACTGGAGCAATGAGACTTGTCGCGCGAGATAGACCTTCTTGAGGAGCTCAGGGACGGCATTGACACGTTTGTCGAGCGCTGGGCAAAGATCCAGCGCAACTCGGTAAAGTCAATACAGGCCGTGACGAACACCATTGTACAGATAGAGCACCTTGATGGCCCGCTGGGCAACCTGGAGGACTTCCAGAACATCCGGGAGAACACGCGTGGCAAGCTATTGGTCCACCTCTTCGACAAGCTTGTCCCGGCCCTGGAGACCTCCATCAAGGAGTTCACCAAACTCATGTCGATGTTTGCAGCCTTGAAACAGAAGGTGACAACACTACAGACCTTTACAGAGTCGCTCAGGGGCAGCATCCACGAGAGACCGGATCTGGAGGACCTGGTCGGGTTCCTCGACGTAATCTTGATGAGCATCAGAGAGGTCCTCGCGATGTTCGAGTCCGAGTTCCTGGTGAAGATCACGATATTCAGGGACCTTGAGGAGGGGACCATTGACATCGGGGTCGTGAGCAACTACCTGACCGTCTGGACCGCGGAACCAAACATAGAGCACATCCTCATGGAGAAACTCCTGAAAGATGTGGACGAGCACATGGAAGCCGTCCGTGACGTCTTTGAGGGGAAGACCGGGGTGCGCCTGCCGGACATGTACAGGAAGGTGTCGTACTGAGGCCACACCGGGACGGGCCGGGTGATGGGGCACGCCGGAAAGACTGTGGGCCAGACCATGACTACAGCGTTGTGACGTGGGAGGGAGTGCAGGAGGGGTGCACCACGCAGGCCGGGCGCATAGTGGCAACACACCCCCGTCAGGCCCGACAGCAGACATACTAGGCATAACACACTACATCAGCTGACCGCTCTCACACATCCGGATGCGGTTCTGTATCTCTTCGATCTCTGCCTCTAGCTCGCTCCGTCGTTCTTCGTACATGCTCTCAGATATACGCCCACGTTCGTACTCCTGCTGGTAGAACTCGAGCCGCTTTCGGAGCAACGTCTCACGTACACTGAGCTCTTCAATCCGGGCACGCTTCTCAGCGACTATCCGTCTGAGCTCGTCCTCCAGCCGGAAGATCTCCTCTTCGAGCTCGGCCTTCAGACGTGTGTAGAGTGACGGCTCGACCTTGCCCTCAGTGTAGAGGTCTACCAGGTGGAGGAGGGCCTGTCGAGTTGCATCACGGTGAGCGGTGACCTCCCTTGCAACGTCCTCCCTCTCGACGAGGCCGAGCTTCTTTGCAAGGAAGGGTGTTGAGAGGCCCTGTACCACGAGGCTCACTACAAGCACTATGAAGACGATGGCGTTGATTGTCTGGCCCATCAGTACGTGACCGGTGACCTCGTACTCGGTGATTATTGATACGGAGATGGCTGCAAGGGCAGCACTGGCCACGCCCTTCACGCCAGCCCAACTCAGGAAGAAGCGGTCTTTGAACGACATTGTCCTGTCAGCGGCCGTCACGATGAAGACTGACGCGGGGCGTGCCACAAGGATGACGAGGGCCGCGATGACGAGGCCCAGCACCACCACGCTGCTGTTTGAGAGGAGGAACTGCGTGTCGAGCGTGTACCCCAACAACACGAAGATGGCAATCTCAAAGGCGAAGGAGACGTTGCGCATCACACCACGCATGGAACGCTGAGGGAGTACGTCAAGGCCGACCGTCTTCGAGTTCGCCATGAATATGCCGGCGAAGACCGCAGCAAGGGCACCGGGGTGGAGACCGAGGACTGCGAACACCTCGCCGACACCATACGCGAGGATGGGTGTGGTGGCGGTCAGGATTGCGACGTTGGTGTCAGTGCCAGTCTTGAGGAGGGTCATGCCAAGGGCATAGGCCACACCAAGGCCAATGAGCACGCCCAGTGCAACACTGGCAAAGAACTCGATGAACACCATTGGCCAGGGGCGTGAGAGCTGGGGCACCACCATTGGCTCGAAGACCGTGATGACCAGGATGACCGCGGTGGCGTCGTTGAACACGGCCTCACCCTCCAGTATTGAGAACAGTTTGCGCTTCACACGCACGCCACCCGACTCGAGGACTGAGAACAGGGCGGCCGGGTCTGTGGGCGAGAGGACTGCACCGATGAGGAACGCCGTGACGCCGATGGTGGAGAACAGGAATATCGCCGTACCTGCTATGAGCGACGTGAGGACGACACCGAGAGTGGCCAGCAGGAGCACCGAGGAGATTGACATGCGGAGCTCCCTGACGTTCATGGTCAGGCCAGCGTAGAAGAGGACGGCGGCAAGGGTCAACTGGCCCAGGAAGTCGACACCCACCATTGAGAAGAGGTCGCCGGCAGGGAACACACCGCCGAGGATGATGCCAGCCAGTATCAGGGGTAGTGGGTACGGGAGCCTGTGCTCCTCAGCAAGCTTTGCGAGGGCAGCCCCACCAATCAGGATGGCTGCGACAAGGAACAGTCCCTCGGTGGCCACACGCAGACACCTCAGATCTCAGCAACGATTTCGGCGCACTCCTTCAGGTAGTCAGAGATGTGCTCCAGTTCGCGCACAATCTTCCGGAGGATGTAGCAGATGAAGTCGGACTCGCCCTCAGTGGCGACAGAGATCTGCCGACAGATGACTATGTTGTCCTCGTCAATCTCCCGTTCCAGGCGCATGACCGCCTGCAAGGTGTCTGCGGCCACCACAGGGTCGTCTTTCCTCTGTTCTGCGAGTTGGCGGAGGGTGGTGAACTGTTCATGCACCTTCGACGTTATCGTGGTGAGAGAGTCCATGTAGACCTCACCAAAGGACTGTCCGTGCACCATGTCGACCATGAGCAGGACATGGGCCAGGGTGCACTGGATTTTCAGCAGGTAGGACGAGGCGGCCTGTGCAGCAATGCCGAGGCCATCACGGGGCAGGCTCTGCGAGAACTCATACATTGAGACCCGGCCCGAGAGGTGTCTGGCCACCTTTCCCCGGAGGCGCTCCCAGTCCTGTTCATCAGGCACACGACTGCTCGTCAGCCTCTCCTCGAGGATTGCAGTGATCTTCTCCTGGCGGTCCAGTATCCTGCACAGCGATGTGAGG
>JALVPN010000112.1 GCA_027031765.1 Promethearchaeota archaeon
CGAGAAGGCGAGGGTCAAGGAAATCGTCCACCTATACACCAAGTTCTGGCAGCTCCCGTCATACCGGGGCATTATCACACGGACGGCCGTACTGCTGGTCATCGGTTCGGTGGCACTCGGTGTGCTCTCGGATGTCACATCACCTGTGCTGTGGCCGGGCCGGATCCTCGGATTCCTCTCTGTGCATGCCCCATCGGTGTTCGGTGGCTATGCGCTGCTCTATGCCATTGTACGTGTACCGGCCTCGCCTCTAGACGCGCGGCGTACGCTGGGGTGTGTGTTCTTTGGAGTGCTGCTGTGGGTGGCAACGACCGCAGCCGGCGGTGTGGTCGGTCTGTCCACCGGGACCGCCGCGGTCTTGGGCAATGTGTGGCTGGTCGGCCTGGGCCTTGAGTACCTGATGTCCTACTTGCTCGTCACCGTTCTGAGCGACCGGCACCCACTGCGGAATATGCTGGCAGCCGCCATGGTTCCCACACTCTGGGGCCTGTTGGTCGGGGCGGTTTCGACATATGACGCAACACTGCTCCCGCCAATGCCTGATGGCTGGCCACTCAGGGCACTTGTTATGGTGGTGCTCTACTCTGCAGCCGTGCAGGTGATATTCAGGTCTGGCAGCCGGCCCTTCGAGCGCGACCTGAAGGTCAACGGCCCGGCGCTCCTGCGTGCGTTCCTACACGACTACCTCGCTAACGACCCCCAGCCCTTCGAGGAGATCATGACGGGCATTGCGGAGGAGCAGGACCTCCCACTGGATGTCGTGGTGTTCAGGGGCGGGGATGCACTGGCTGCAGTGGCTGTCGTCCTGTACGTCCACCCGGGGCCGTTCAGGGACGTCGGGAGCAGCGGCCTTCCGGGTGTGATTATGGAGCATGTCGAGTCGAACTTTGGCGTCCCGTGCCTCGTCATGCATGGGACGTGCACGCACCACCAGAACCTCACCACCAAGGAGGACTTCGGACAGGTGCTGGGAGAGCTTGACCGCCTCATTGAGTCTGCACCAGCGCACGAGGAGGTATCAGGGCCACACTGGAACGACGACTCCCGTTTCAAGGTATGGACCATGTTCATCGGCGACTCGGTTCTTGCGATAGCTACGAGCGCACCGGAATTCACGGACGACATAGGCCTGGAGGTCGGCCTCAATACAGCGAGAATCGTTCGCGAGAGGGTGCCGGGGGTTCAGCAGGTGGCCATTGTAGACGCCCACAACTGCATCGACGGCGATACGACCTCGGTGATGCCTGGTGACGAACGGGCGGAGGAGTTCGTGGGAGCGGTCTCGTCAGCCGTGTTTGCAACGGCCACCCGCCCCCGGACGGCCGTGGAGGTGGGTGCGTACCGTCACTGTCCCGAGGACATAGCTCCTGCGGACGGGCTGGGACCCGGCGGCGTTGTGGCACTGGTGCTGCGCTACGGCGGGGACGAGATGGCACTGGTATCAGTTGATGGGAACAACATGGTGCAGGGCTTCCGTGAGGAGCTCCTCTCAGTGATTCGTGGCATGGGCATCCGGTATGCCGAGGTGGTCACTACCGACACACACGTTGTGAATGCGGTTTCCCGGTCCAGCCGGGGCTATCCGCTCGTCGGACAGTACAAGAAGGAGGCCTTTGTCAAGGCGGTCAGGATAGCAGTGACGCAGGCGCGGGCCGTGCTCCGTCCGGTGACGGTCGGGCTCGCATCAGGGACGATTGCCGGGCTGAGGATCTTCGGCGAGGGCGGGTTTGATACGCTGACGGCCGATGCGGCGGAGGCCGTAGGGATTGCCCGTCGTGTGGGCATCGGTTCGTCAGTACTGACGTTCGTGGCCTCGCTATTCCTCGCACTGCTATGATGCCCTATCAGTTATTAGGGCCCGACACCATTTGCGGGCGCGCTGGTACTGCGGAGGTCTGCCAGTTGAGCGGGAAACGGGTACTTGTCTGCATCACCGGTGCCAGTGGTGCGATATACGGTGTCAGACTGGTGGAGCGTCTGGTGGACGATGGGCACGAGGTCCACCTTGTGGTCACAGAGTGGGGTGCGAAGACGCTGGAGCACGAGACCGGGCTCTCAGTGGACGACCTCTCGCAGCAGGTGGCGGAGACCTATCCTGTAGATGACCTTGCGGCACCGCCGGCCAGTGGGAGCTGGCGGCTCGATGGCCTTGCGGTGGCGCCGTGTTCGATGAAGACCCTCGCAGGGATAGCCAGCGGCATAGCAGACAACCTCGTACTCCGCGCAGCAGACTGTGCCCTCAAGGAGCGCCGGCCAGTAGTCCTGCTTGTCCGGGAGTCGCCCCTGAACCTCGTGCATATCCGCAATATGGAGGCTGTCACACTGGCGGGTGCTGTGGTCATGCCGGCGTCACCACCCTTCTGGCACAGGCCTCAGACCATAGAGGGACTGGTGGACGCTGTCATTGACAGGGCGGTGTCACACCTGACCGGTGGTGAGTGCCGGTTCCACTGGGGCACGTAGGACACCAGTCCATCAGTGCGTCCGGCTCTGGAGGAGTATGCAGCGTGCTGTGGTCTCACCTGAGGTAGAGCCCGATTGTCAGTGAGTGCCCGCAATACCTGCACCGTATCGGTTTCCGGGAGTGCAGGGTCTCCACCTGCTCTGGGTCGAGTGGTGCACCACACCGCAGGCAGATCCACGAGTCTATTGACTCTGCCAGCTCGTCGATGGTGGTGGGTAGCATCGCAATGTCCTCGCCCAGGGCCTCGACCTTCACGGTGGAACGCCTGCCGGCCTCGGGCCCCATGATCAGGAACACGACCGCCACCTTCTTGCCCGTGTACTTGCCCTCTGCATACCCCCGGATTATCCCGATGAACTGGCCCCCAGCAATACGCTCGTCTGTGTCGACGATGTGGAAGTTCTTTGCCGGCAGGAGCTTCTCGGCCTTCGTGAACAGCACCTGTGCGTTCCAGTCCAGGGTCTGTTCCTGTTGGGCCGACGTCAGGTCTGAGAGGATCCTGTCGAACTCTTCTGAGGTCTTCTCCAGCGGGCGGAGGAGGTCACACACCGACCGTATCAGATATGGCTCGACCTGGACCGTGTGCAGTCGGTCCCTGAAGTCAATGTACGACACCGTAGAGACTATCTTCCCCTGGACACAGTCCTTTGTCGGGTAGAACGTGAACTGGGGCGACCTGAACCCGCCGACCTCAATCCGGGAGATTGTCTTGACCGACTCACCCGCCAGCTCCATGCAGTCCTGTGGGTATGCTACCACACTGACCGTCACGTTCGTGATAACATAGCCGCTGTCATTCTTCACCTTGACCTTGTAGTCGAACTTGCCGCCTACAATCTCGCAGCCACGCAACACAGTGACGCCGTCGCCGCCGGCCGGCACAATACCATCCGATGCCCTGAGTATCTCCTCCGGCCGCTCTTCGGCCGCCTCCTGTGGCGGGCGCACCCTGTCCTCCTGGATCTCGTGGTACGCCTGTTCCATTGTCTTGGCGTGTTCGGCCGGTATGTCGACCACGTACTTACCGTGGAGGGGGCACAACAGGACGACCCTCGCGCTGCGCCCGTGGTCCCTGATGTACACCAGGTCGAGGGGTTCGTAGCACTCCGGACACTGGTACAGCCCCTTGTACAGACGCACCAGTGTCTCGTGGTCGAGGCCCGGTACGAAGAACCTCTTTGTGTCGTGGCCGTTCCTGCACTCGACCTCCATCTCAATGAGGCCGCGACGCTGCTTGACACTCCTCACTGTCAGGGGCATTGAGCACTTCTGACATGTCATGCTGCGTGCGATTGACGGCAGCCTGTCCACGAGGCCCTCCCGGGCGGTAACGTAGTCGAAGACATGGTGTGGCACGACCCTCTCCATGACCCCGTGGACTGGACACAGTACCCTGAACTCTGTGTGGCCCCGTGTCCGCTTGCTGTCGAGGATGTGTGTGAGGAGCCCGCACTCATTGCAGGTGAGGAGCGCCACCGTCACCCTGTCCTGTACAGGTTCCGTCCATTCCACAGGGAGTGTGCGTGTGGTGCTGTGGCCTGTCGTGGGACAGATACACCTGAACCTGTAGCCCGACTTGGTCTCCTCGATGCTCCGGACGGCAAGTGCCTGTTTGCAGTCCGACGTGACGAGCATCGCCCTGATGACGGCCGCCGGTGGTATTGCAGTGATTGCCGCTGCTATCTCCGTCACGTACTCCTTGGGCACTTCTTTCGATGACTCGCCATGGACGGGACACGACACGTAGACCTTTGGTCGTCTCCTCTCCTTCTCGACCCGTGTGAGGTGGCCCGGCAGGCCGCACTTCTCACATGCTGCGACCAGCTGGAACACACGCTCAGTCACTCCAGGCTCAAGACCAGTGGGCAGGTAGCGTGTGGCCTTGTGTCCGTTCGGGCAGCGGACCCTGACGTGGAGGATGTCACTGCGCAGCTCAATGCTGCGAATAGCATACAGGTGGCCGCATACCGGACACCTGAACGCGTCCACCACGGACTTTGCAATGTCGACCTCTCCCATTTCAAGAGTGACCTGGGGCAGGAACGCCGTGGGGAACTC
>JALVPN010000113.1:0-2352 GCA_027031765.1 Promethearchaeota archaeon
GAGATGTGTGGACAGACGCCTGCACCAACGTAGTGCCCAACACTGATTGCATGCGTTGCAGGGTACCGTGCAATGACACCACACCGGTCTTCCGGTGGGCACCGGTCTGGACTCCCCTGAAGGGTGCCCTCGTACCTGCTTGGATGATATCCCCACAAAGGACTTATCGGGTGTCGTTGAATGAGGTACGGCCATGGGAGTGTGATATACTGTGACAGGAGATGAGCGTCGCATCGGGCCGACCTACCGTGTGCTGTCCCAGGACCTGTATGCAACGGACATGCACGCAGACGAGATTGGCATCCGTCAGGCTGAGGTCTGGCGTTCGAAGAGCCGGCAGTTCAGCAAGGACGCAGAGATAATAGGCAAAATCATGGAGGCGCAGCGGAAGACCGAAGACGAGGACATGCCGTCGCTGGAGAAGACAGGGTTCATCATCATCCGCGACAGCCTGTGGAGTGGTGCGGAGGACGAGTTGTCCCGGAGGATGGTACTGAAGCTGTTCTCTGACAGTGGTGGCTGGATTGCAACAATCGAGGAAATGGTGGCGGAGGAGCTTGCATATACGTTTGGCTCGGGGCTACCGATTGTGTCTTTCGCAGTGATGACGCGGGACTCCGAGGTGGTCACCTACATCCGGCAGGTCAACCGTGGGACCCTTGCAATGGAGAACTTCGCATTCTACCTCCTCGGTCCTGACGGCGCGTTCGATGTGTTCCGTATTGAACGCAAGCGCGTGTCGGCTGGTGGTGACTACAACGTGTTCCGACTCCGTGACGGTCAGAAAGTGTCTGAGGTCGACAGCAAGTTCGGTGACATTGGCGGTGAGTTCCAGGTCATTGTGAAGGACCCTGTGCTGGCTGAGAACGAGTGGTACTGCCACATCATGCAGGCCTTTGCCGCCATGCTGCGCTACCGGGACCCGATAAAGGAAAAGATCCAGCGAGTGATGGACAAGTGGGCGAGGGGCGACTTCGACCCCAGGTTGCAACGCCTCGAGGTGAGCCTACTTGCCAACCCGCGGAAGCTGTCACTGAGCATGGAAGAGTTCGAAGAGATATAGTCTGTGCGTCATGGCGTGGTGTGCTCCAGTGCTGGACGGGCTACCGAGCCCTACTGGAGCCCTTACAGACCTGCGCGGCGGCAACACTGCTAGGCGAGTGCATCCACGACGTTTCGGAGCCGGGCCATGTGTATACCATCAGGTCGTAGGGAAGGCCGCTCTGCAATAGCATCCAGCGCTGTGGCATAGTGTTCGTGTGCCCCCTCCGGCCGGAGCCGCACGACCTCAGCTGCGACCTCTGCAAGGTTTACTATGTGCCTCGCAATGGTCTCCTCTGCACCGCTGAACAGGGAGCCGTCCCAGTGGGCGAAACGCGTGAGGTACTCCATGTTGCGTTGCAACAGCTGGTCGTCCTCCATGGGGACATCATGGCTCGCCACCATCGCGTCCCATTCGAGGTCCAGATAGGTCTGCAGAGTGTGCAGGTACTCCTGAGTGTTCAGGGCGGTCAGGTACGGTATCGGGGACTCGACGTTGTCGCCCACGAACAGGACGCGGCCAACGGGGTCATAGCACGATGACGAGTCCAGTGTGTGCCCGGGAGTGTGCCAGAGCCACACGTCAAGTCGTCTGAGGTGGAGGCTGTCACCGAACACCACTGCTGGTGCTCTGAACTCCACGTGACCCATCATGTGGTGGGCGTATGTCCTGATATCTTGTGCCCACGTAGCCCTCATGTACTCCAGACACAACGCGTGACACACTGCTGCCGGCCGGACGAACGCGCAGTTGCCCCACACATGGTCATAGTGGTGGTGGCTGTTGAAGACGACGACGCGCCGGCCATGTACCCCAACCTCCTCGATGAGTGTCAACAACTGGCGAACGGGGTCTGGCCCGCAGAACGTGTCACACAAGAGTATGTGGCGCTCTGTGAGCACGACCATGACATTCGTCCTGTAGGGCTCGAGGAACTCGAACACGAGTCCACGTCCTATCGCAAGTCTTCTCATCACGTGTCCACCCTGTAGGTGATGTCCCATGGAGGTCAGTGACACCTTCTCCGGTGCGGTTGTGCAGTGTCCCCGCCTTGACTTGAGTGGTGTTGGTGGTGGGGCCCTGTGACTCATGCCGCTGACACCGCGGTGTCCACACCACACGCACGGTAGGCCACGACCATGTACTACGCGAAGGTCTCCTCCACACGTGTGCGGAATGGCCTGAACGTAGTTATGAGTGGAGACCCTTGTAGCAGCTCCTCCCGATACGTGGCCTCGAACTCCAAGAGGACTCGACGCAGGGACTGCCTGAACGTCGTGGTCTCGGTGGTCGCCGCATCCATGGCTGTA
>JALVPN010000113.1:2362-4522 GCA_027031765.1 Promethearchaeota archaeon
CTGTGCACATGGCACCTGACTCGACAAGGATTTTCACATCACCATGGTCGACTCGTCGGAGCGCAGCCTCACTTGCTAGCATCTCTTTCATCAGGCCCATGACACCAGCCATTGCCGAGCCCATGAGCTCCAAGTCGATGGCACCCTCATAGTCCCGCAGCCTGTGGACGAAGACTAGGCTGCCGTTCTTGTTGAGCATCAGCACGTCCAGTGCCCTTGCCTCGCTTATGAACAGCAGGCGTGGGTTCAGGGCCACGCTGTATGACACCATCAGGAGCCCCACCGTGTATGGTATCGACCACATGTCCTTGACCGTTTCTGGCACCCCAGGTATGCCGCCGATGACCACGCCGATTGGGCCTGCAACAATCCATGTTAGGAAACCGAGGAAGTACATCCCTATGCACCACCTCTCTTCCCTTGGGGTCTCGCGGAGCACGCGGCGTGCATACCTTGCTATCTCGGCAATCAGTGTACCGAAGGCAACAGCCTCTAGGGCAATTGGGATGACCAGTCCCCAGTCCTCACGCATGACCTCGCCGATTAGGGCACCCCCGGCAACGAACGTGAGCAGGCTGGCACTCGGTGGAGGACGGTCGTACTGTGAGTACATGACTGCAAAGTACCACGACAGGAAGCCACCCACTATGAAGAACGCAAGCAGTAGGTTCGACACCCATAGTACCTTGCCGTTGATGTCAAGGTACCAGTGGCGAAATGGCATCCATGTCTGGTCAAGTAGGAGGTCGATGGCCATTGCGGAGAAGCATGAGATTGTTAGCGTGTATAGTAGGGTTGGGAGCAGACGGCTCCGCAACCAAGATCTCACTATGACTGCCATTGCGACCAGCGATATCACGGTCGTCACTGCTAGCATCGGCACTAGGGCTGGGTTCTGCATCCCTCACACCTTCAGGCATCAATAAGATACACACTGAGAACGGCCACTTAGGCCTTCCTAGTGCCAATCGTATCGTACATGCTGCTGTCCTGTGGATCCTCCACGACACTACCGGGGCAGTCTACGTCCTCCGGTCTCCGGTCGTACGCGTGTGTTCCTGCGTACCCTGTTGTGGGGTGAATACCCTGATGGGCGCCCGGTGTTCTGACCGGTCACGACCCGTCATTCAGGAGTCGATAGGGCCTCCTGATGTGACCACACATCGGCACCGCAAGAAGAGTTGTGGCCAGGCCGGCAGGGCATCTCGTGGTAGGAGGGGGAGTTTTGTAATGAGGGCATGTACAAAACAAGGCCCTGCCGGTTCCTGACCACGGTATATATTATGCGTTCCTTCCTATTAAGGTTTGAGTCTGCATTCTACGGCCGGAGAACCCCAATGGCACACACTCTGGAGTGCCAGCTACTCGTCCTCATGCGGTTCATTATGACCACCGTGGTACCACTCTTTGTCAACGGCCAGCGTCGTCGTAGGGCCAGTGGCTATCGGTGTCGCAATTGTTCTGGTGGCCCTCTGTCGTGTTCTAGGTGCACCGGTCTCGCCTACCCGCACGCTGTGACGAGTCGTCAGGGTTGTGGGGCGGGGCTGCCCACAATGTCCGTTGCGGGACTGGCGTCTATGGGGCGTGGGACATGGTGGTGTCGGGTCGCAGCTGTAGGCAGGACGTCAGTGGCACGCGGGCATTCTGGCACACGGCAAGCGGTCATGCCAGGGTGGCGTCCTCATGGTACGATGGTGCGAGCAGGCATGACCTCTTGGAGGCGCGCCTGCAAACCTTAAAACGGTACCTGAGAAGCCAATGGAGTAAAGGGAGGATGACACATGGTCTCCATACCTGTCCTGTCGAACATCAACGAGGGGCTCAAGGTCTTCTTCAAGACCCGTCGGTACGTCGCCTATCTGATTGTCTTTGTGGCGACTGCGTTCTTGGGCCTCTTCGTGTCATTTCTGATTACCGACTTCCATGCACGTGCTGTAGATGCGGGTGAAACTCCGGCCTCGCCGGGCATGTGGCTGGGCTACGAGACGTTCCTTGTGAACTTCTTCGTGTATGCAGGTGCGACCGGCACGATATACTTCATGCTGGGGTCGTTGTTCCTGCTCGTAGGGGCTGACAAGCTGTGGGTGGCTCGTCGGGCGCGTGGGAGGTGTATAAGGGGCAGGCCATCCACCACTACCGGCTGGCCCTGGAGGTTTATAC
>JALVPN010000114.1 GCA_027031765.1 Promethearchaeota archaeon
CGAGACACCGTACCGAGAGAGGCTGAAACGCATCCTGACAAAGGTCGAGTCGGAGTTCGGGGCGAGGCTCAGGGACTTTGAGGGCGACATCCGCCGTTTCAGGGAGTTTGCACTGTCTGTCCTTGTCGAGTTCCCCTACTTTGAGGTCGACCAAGAACTCGTCCCGGTCCGTACAGCGAACGGCCGTGCAATACCCTTCAGGGTCGGGAATGTGGACCGGGCACTGGAGCAGGTGGAAGCATGCATCAATGGCAAGCGCACAGTGATGGAGATTGCCGACCTCCTGGACCTGTCAGACGCAGAGGTCAACGCACTGTTCTCAATCCTCGTCAAGTTCGGTCACGTCCAGCTCAAGAAGCGGCTCACCGAGGACGACCTGTTGGTACGGGCCAATTGCCGTCGGCTCTCGGTCGAGCGCCTCACGGCACAGTACGGTCGTCCCGTGGAGGACCTGCTCAAGGAGTTCAGTTCCGCACGGACAATACGCGTGGTCATAGACACTCTGCCCTATGATAGGAACGCTCTCTGGTTCCTGATCAACAAACTGGTGGATATTGGTTGCCTCGCCCCCAGTTCTGCAGACTAGAGGACCGTATCACTCGCACCTGGTACGCCCACAACATCGCTCCTGCACTGGGCGCAGTGATGGAACTGCCTGACATACCGGGCACAGAGGGCACGTATGCGTTGCAACTCCTGGCCCGTGGGAGGTACCCGGTCGGCCAGAGAACCACACGGGACCAGCGGTATGACGTTGTGGAGGCACACGCCGACCTCTGCGAGGCGGGCTGCAAGGAGCACGATATCGGCCTCATTGACGCCGGGTATCAGGACACTGTTCACCTTGACATGGAGGCCGGCCGTCACAGCCCGGCCCATCCCACGCAGCTGGCGGCGCACCATCTCACGGCCTGCTCTCAGCCCGCGCAGCCGCTGACCCCCTACCGTCACCCACTCGTAGACGTGCGCGGCCACCCCTGGTGACAGGGCACTCATCGATACGGTGACGGTCTCCACACCCAGTCCGACCAGCCTCTCGACGTTCTCCTCCAGGGCAAGCCCGTTCGTGCTGATGCAGCCCTTCATGGTCGGTGCTAGGGCGTGCAGTCGGCCGAGCGTCTCGAAGGTCTCAGGGTTGGCCAAGGGTTCGCCAGGCCCTGCAACGGCAACTATTCTCAAATCCGGCCGGGCCCTGATTTCCTTGAGCGCTCTCTCTACTGCCTCCTCGGGCGTCATCACACGGGCCGCCCGTCCTGGCCGTGGGATGTGACATGCGGAGTCCTGGTTGTGGTCGCAGTAGGTGCACTTGACGTTGCACCTCCTGGCCACAGGCAGGTGTATCCGGGCCCAGACCGAGCGGCGGTCGTCTGACCAGCAGGGGTGCCTGTCGAAGGGGTACCTCTGGGATGTGGCCAACATGTCACAGTAGACCCCGTAGGACGCGGCTGGCCCTCCGTGCTGTGGCCTTTGCATCGTTGAAGACCAGGCCGAGCTTGGCGTTCTCAGGTGCAATGACCATGAGGAGGTAGCCACCGGGGATGACAATCACGATGGTCGTGCCAAGGTCGCCCTGTACGATTATGGACTTCAGGTCACCGAGACGCAGTTCGCCCACGGTCTGTTCACCAGCAGAGTGCATCCCGGCAACCATGGCGGCCACAGTGACGTCCTCGGTGGTGCTGTGGAAGTGGCTCACCAGTGGCAGTCCTTCAACACTGAATATGGCGGCGCCCAGCACTGGAGAGTTCACCGTGAGGTCACGCATGAGCGCTCTCAGGCTGTCAATGACCCTGCTTTCAATCTCTTCCTGCAACACTGATTCCTCTGCGCCTTCATTAATTGGGCGGAGTCCGCAGCCTGAAGTGGGCGCTGATGCAAATAAAGATTGGGAGCAGGTCGTTGTTGCCCTTGACCGACTAGCGGGGTCTGTCGTCAATCAGGCGCAGGGATGTGACGGTGTCACTGGACAGGCGGACTGCCGGCACCTTCATCACCTGCAGCACGTCCTCCGCCTCCCTTCTGAGACCGGCTGCCATGAGCATGTCCACGAACTCAAGTCCGGTGGTCACAGCAACTGCACGCAGGGGTCTGCCGCGCCTGCACGACTCCACCAGCTCTTCTGCGCTCACAATGGCACACCTGATGTCCATGTCCCTGTGCTTCTCAAGGTGCACTATGCCCTTCTTGGCAATCCCACGGGACTCCCGCTGCTCGTCTGTGTACGTCTTCCTAGACACCATACAGCGCAGGCGCGGAATCCCCTGTTCGACGAGCTCTCTGGAGGACGCCTCACTCCCGTACAGGTGGTGCACAGTCTTGTTCGTAGTGGTGACCAGCCATGCAGAACCGTACGCTTGCTGGTAGCGCATGACCTTCAAGAGCTCGGACTCGCTGAGCAGTGACATGAACCTGTAGCCCTTGTACTCGACAGAGATCGTCCAGTCGGGGTCTCTGTGGTGGACCAGCAGGTCGGGTGTGAGGCCTTCTCCAGTGGTAGGAATGGTGGTGTACGTGTCTGGGAACAGGTGCCTGACGAGCGCCATGAACGCCTCGTGGAACATGTTGTGTCGGAGGTTCCGGGCCTCTTGGGGGTGCCGGAGGCCAGCGTCACGGTACAGCTGGGGCATGTCGACCTTGAGTCCGGTCTTCTGCCTGACCTCCGTCTTTGTTGTCAGGCGTCCGCGCTCGTAGTTATGGCGTACGAGCCGTATCGCGGCCTCCCATGCCACGAGCCGGTACATCACCTTTGAAAGGTCGGCCTTTGCAGGGGCCTCCCCCTCGCGGACCCTGCGTGTGGCCTCCGAACGCGCCCAGCGGAGGACGGCGTCCCTATCGGGGCCGAGGAGTGCCAGTACCCTCTCAAGCCTGTCCTCCAGTCCATGGTGTCTTGCGTATGCTCTCAGATCACTGAGTGTCCTGTTCGCTCTGGACGGCCTCGGCATGTGTGCAGCCAGCTCCCATACTACGCACTACATTATCTCCTTGAGCAGCGAGACCTCTTGAGTGTCCTCATCGTACCTGACGAGCCCGGCGTTGGCAAGGTCAAAGATGGCCTTCTGCACAACTGCAGGCTGGATACCCGTGCTGCTCGCAATGTTGCGCCGTGTTATCGGCTTACGTGTGTTGTGGAGCGTGTAGAGGATCCGTGCGTGCGGCTTGCCATAGAAGACCGTTTCGATGAGCATGATGTATATGGCGAGCAGGTCGCTCACATCCACCTTCTCCTCGAGCTTGGCCTTCTCAGCAGCGGTCTCGCGGTAGAGCTCAGACACGCGTTCGAGCTTGCTGGTGATCTCGTCCATCTCCCTTTTCAGGTCATCGCGCTCCTTGCGGAGGGCCTCGACCTCCTCGTCCTTTGACGCTGAGACCTCTTCGAGCTGCTGTCTTGTCCTCTCCAGCTCCGCCTCCAGTTCTTCCGTCCTGCGTTTTGTCTCGGCATGCTCTGCCCTCAGTGACTCCAGCTCCTCGCTGGTACTCTTTGCCTCCTCTTGGGCAGCCCATGCCTTCTCCTCCGCCTCTCGGCGTGCTCTCCGGAGCTCCTCACCCTCTTCTGTGAGCCGCGCGTTATCGTCCATCACGGACACCACAGCTGTGCGGAGTTGCTCCAGCTGTTCGAGTATCTCATCCCGTTTCAGTGGCAAGTGCTTCTCCTCATCGGGTCAGTGTGCCACTCCCGGCATATATCACTTTCACATTGACCGACGGCCTGCCACCGTCTGTCACCACCACCATGTGGGTTCAGTCCAGACACGGCCCCATCTGCACCGTGTCTCTGGCGGCCCTGGTGCGGTGACGCGCTCACTAGATGGGGAACAGGTATCCTGCCACCAACAGCACGAGAAGGGCCAGTGCTGTGACCAGCCAGACCCTGCGGCTCCAGGCGAACACAGTAGCACCATCGAATGGCTGGAACGGGATCATGTTGAACAGGCCGAGCATGGCATTTAGGCGTACACCATATCTGATGGCGAGCAGCACGTAGTACCCCAGCCCTGTGAGTGCGCCTCCAGACATGGTGAGCCCAATGACCGCCATGGCTGCGAAGAGCACGTTCCCGAACACGAGGTTGCTCACCGGCCCTGCGAGGTTGATCTTGCCGTCCTGTTCCTGTGTCGCTGAGCCCCTGCTGAGCACCACGCCGGTGCCAAAGATTGGGACCGAGAACAGCACCGCAATGAGTGACAGGTAGTACCCCGCGGTCGTCATCCGGAACTCGCTCCAGAGACCGTAGTGTTGTGCTGTGAACTTGTGTGCCATCTCGTGTACCATGAACGAGACGAGGAACAGCCCTATCGTGGCAAGTGGGAACCACCAGAGCCCCACCGCTGCGAGAACAGCGAACACCTGGACCGCACGGATGATGCCATATGGGTTGCCCCACACTGATACCCCCACCAGCACGACCAGCACCGTGGCGATGAGCAGGTCGCGTCTCTCTTTTCTTGAGAACCTCCCACGCAGACCGCCAGGATGCCCCCTCACAGCACGCCGGGACCTGCCAGGTCGTGACCCACCCAACAG
>JALVPN010000115.1:0-18250 GCA_027031765.1 Promethearchaeota archaeon
AGGTCGACGGGATTGTCACCGCCTGCGAGTTCTGTGACATCCAGCTCACGCAGGTCCAGTTCGACGAGGAGGTGCACCCGGCAGAACGGATACCCGTCCTAACACTTCCACAACTCTTGGGCCCAGCCATGGGCATTGAAGAGGACAAGCTCGGCATCGACCTCAACCGGATCAGTCCACGTGGCATTCTCGAGGCGTTGGAGGCATGATGATGACAGCACAGGAAGAACCAAGGATTGGAGTGTTTGTCTGCCACTGCGGCCACAACATTGCGGGAGTCGTCGATGTTGTCCGGGTGGCCGAGTATGCAAAGTCACTGCCACACGTGGTGTTCGCTACGGATGAGATGTTCATGTGTTCGGACGCAGGACAGCAACTCATCCGGGACAAGATTGCAGAGTATGACCTGAACAGAGTGGTCGTTGCAAGCTGTTCACCACGGATGCACGAGCCCACGTTCAGGCGCGTTGTGGAAGAGGCCGGCCTCAACAGGTACCTCTTCGAACAGGTGAACCTCCGGGAACATGTCTCGTGGTGTCACATGCGAGAGCCTGAGCTCTCCACCGAGAAGGCGATTGACCTAGTCCGCATGGCAGTTGCAAGGGCGGCCAAGCTGGAGGGGCTGCCTGTCAAGAGCGTCAAGGTGACCCCTCGCACGCTCGTTGTCGGTGGCGGGATAACCGGCATCCGGGCCGCCCTCGACATCGCAGACCGTGGCTTCGAGGTCGTCCTTGTGGAGCGTGAGCCCAAGTTGGGCGGCAACCTGGTCAAGTGGAACCATGTTTTTCCGGTGGACAAGAGTGGCAAGAAGATACTCGGCCCGTTGATAAAGCGTGTCAAGTCCCATGAGAGGGTGCGGGTGTTCACCAACAGCGAGGTGTCCGACTTTGACGGTTATATCGGCAATTTCGTTGCCACCATCCGCAACAACAAGACCGGCAAGGAGGAACAGGTCGAGGTCGGTACGGTGATAATCGCCACGGGGTTCAAGGCATATGAGCCCGTGGAATACTATGCCTACGGCCAGTCCCCAGACATCATGACCCTCGCGGAGTTCCACCAGCGCCCAGGCGACGAGCTGCTGAAGCGGCCCAGTGACGGCAGGCCTGTCAAGAAGATAGTATGCATCGGCTGCGTGGGCTCGCGGGAGCCCGGCAAGCAAGGCCACGAGCACTGTTCACGGTACTGCTGTACGGCGGTGGCAAAGACCGCTGCTGATATCCGGTCCGACGTAGAGGAGGTCGTTGTACTCTACCAAGACGTACGGACATACGGCAAGGGCCACGAGGAGTTCCACCGCCTTGCCAGGCTCCGATACGTCATGTACAGCAAGTTCCCACGGGAGGAGAAGCCGCAGGTGACCGTGGCCGACGGCGAGCTGACGGTCAAGTGGCACGATGTCCTCTCCGGCGACGACTTCGAGTTCCACCCTGACATCATTGTCCTGGCATCGGCAATGGTGCCACCGGACGGCATAGACGACGTCGCCAAGATGTTCGGCCTGACACGCAGTGCTGACGGCTTCTTCAACCCAGAACACATCAAGCTCGCACCACTGACCACTCACACAGCCGGCGTGATGATTGCAGGCACCGCACAGGCTGCAAAGAACGCCACGGAGTCGGTGGTCGATGCCAGTGGCGCAGCTGCAAAGGCGGTCGGCCTGATGGCACGCGGTGAGGTGGAGATCGAGTCCACGACAGCCCAGGTGATTGAAGACCTCTGTTCGTCGTGTCACACCTGCGTCGCGGCCTGTCCCTACGGCGCGATTGCCATGGACGAGTCGAAAGACCCGCCAGTAGCACATGTGACATCGGCAAAGTGTCACGGGTGCGGCACGTGTGCTGCTGCCTGCCCGAGCAGTGCCATTCTGATGCTCCACTCAACAGATGAGCAGATCATGGCCATGGTGGAGGCATTCCTGACACCCGCACCCGAGATTGGAGGAGGTGAGGCGTGATGGCCACAACAGCCGAGACCAAGACCCAAGACGAGCAGTGGGAGCCGAGAATCCTCGCCTTCTGCTGCAACTGGTGCTCATACGCAGGGGCTGACCTTGCCGGCACCAGCAGGATACAGTACCCTACGAACGTGAGGATAATGCGGGTGAACTGCACCGGGCGGATTGACGTTGACTTCATCCTTGCTGCCCTGGAAAAGGGCGCTGACGGTGTCCTTGTCAGCGGCTGTCACCCCGGTGACTGTCACTACACGAGCGGGAACCTGAAACTACGGGCGCGGTGGGCCCTCTTGGAGGAGGCCCTCAAGCAGGCGGGTGTTGACCCCAGGAGGGTGAGGCTCCAGTGGGCGAGCGCATCTGAGGCACAGGCCTTTGCTGATGGTGTCCGGATAATCGTAGACCAGGTGCGCAAGCTTGGCCCGATGAAGGAGGCGTGGAAGTAGATGCGGGACTTCGACCGGTACTTCTACCAGAAGCGCACGGATGTACAGCGCCAGCGTGCGGCCATTGAGCAGGTCCTCAAAGGCGGCCCCAGCACGGTGAGCAGGATTGCAGAGGCCACCGGTATGCCGAGCAGCCTTGTCGTCTGGAACCTGATGGGCATGCTCCGGTGGGGCGTGGTCGACGTTGCCGGAGAGGAAGAGCACGAGCTGGTGTACACCCTGAAGGAGGTCTGACATGATGGCTGAACCAATACCAGTCGCAATGGGACAGGGCAGCTCCTGCTGGGGCTGTTTCCAGAGCCTTGTGGACATGCACCTCCGGCTTGCTGATGTCCTACCACTCCTCGACATCAAGTACTGGCAGGCAGTGGTGGACTACAAGCTGGAAGACCTTGAGAACTACCCCGACAAGTCGATAGTGGTCGGCCTGTACGAGGGGATGGCCCGGACCGAGGAGGACGTCCACCTGCTGAAGCTCATGCGTCAGAAGTGTAAGGTCCTCGTGGCCTTCGGCACGTGCTCCTGCTACGGTGGCATCCCGGGCCTCGCCAATGCCTGGGACATCGAGGAGTGCTACGATGTCAAGTTCAGGGAGAACAAGACATTCTCCGGTGGCAAGGTGCCGACAGAGAACCTGCCACCCATCGAGCCCGTGGTGCATCCGAACAGCGACTACGTCGACTTTGACATCTACCTCCCCGGCTGCCCGCCCACGTCAGACCTCATTGTGAAGGCAATCACTGCCCTGCTTGAGGGCAAGGAACTTGAGCTGCCGACGTACACGGTCTGCCACTACTGTCCACGTGAGAAGAAGGAGACCCCAATACCTGAGATCCTCCGGCCGTTCAGGGGGAACGCAGACCCGGACAGGTGCCTCCTCGAACAGGGGTACATCTGCCTCGGCTCTGCCACCTGGGGCCTCTGTGAGGGACAGTGCGTCAGCAAGGGCGTCACATGCAGGGGCTGTTTTGGCCCGCCACCACCCATCACTCAGGACCAGGGCGCAGCCGCCATGTCGATGCTCGGGACATATGCACCCCTGGAGCCGGAGAAGCTCAAGGAACAGGTGCCCGACCCGCTTGGCTGCTTCTACCGGTTCACCTATCCTTCCAGTCGTCTGGGGCGGATGCGGATACGTCGGGAGGAGCTCAAGGAGGCGAGTGAGGAATGACTGAGGACAGAGTGATACGAGTAGAGCCCGTCACCCGACTGGAGGGGCACGGGGCACTGACCATCCGGCTCGGCCCGGGCAACAAGGTCAAGGACATCCAGTTCAATGTGAGCAGTACGCGGTTCTTCGAGAAGTTCCTTGAAGGCCGCCCGATGGAGGAGGCCCCACGGATTGCACCGCGTATCTGTGGGATATGTCCCATACCACATCACCTCGCATCCGTGAAGGCGGTCGAGGCAGCATGGGATGTCACCCCACCTCCAGCAGCCATCAAGCTCAGGCGCTTGCTCATTGAGGCCAAGCAGCTCTCCTCCCACGCAATCCACTTCTACGCCCTCGCAGCCCCCGACTTTGTGTTCGGGCCGTTCGCAGATCCAGGCGTCCGGAATGTCGCTGCTGTCCTGAAGCACCTGCCCGACGTTGCCGTACAGGCAATCAAGCTGATGGAGTTCGGTCAGGAGCTGTGCAGGGACATCGGCGCAAAGGCAATCCACCCGACGACGGCAATCCCTGGGGGCATGCTCTCACCCCTCAGTGAAGGGGACCGCGACAAGTGGCTGAGGCAGGTCCCGGAGATGATGGAGAACATCAACAAGACGGTGGAGCTGGCCAAGAAGGTCGTCAACGACTACATTGATGTGGTCACCAAGGTGGCTGTGACACCGACCTACTACATCGGCCTCAGCAACGACGGCGCCCTCGACATCTATGACGGCACCGTCAGGGTAATGGACCCGGAGGGCAAGATAGTGGCCGACTTCAAGCCCCCAGAGTACACCGAGTACTATGGCGAGTACATACCAGACCACTCATATGCGACGCACATCTACTACAAGCCAGCAGGCTACCCCGACGGCATCTGGAGGGCCAACACACTGGCCAGGTGCAACGTCAACGAGCGCATGGCCACCCCGCTCGCCGATGAGGCGCTCAAGGAGATGCGTGGACTCGTCGGCCGGCCGTCCCATCACACCTTTGCGTACCACTACGCACGGGTGGTCGAGATGGTGCAGGCTGCAGAGATGATACAGCGGCTCCTTGAAGACCCCGAAACCGTCAGTACGGACGTCAAGCTCTCTGATGTGGAGCCAAAGGCAGGTGACGGTGTCGGGATTGTGGAGGCCCCACGTGGGACGCTGCTCCACAACTACGTCAGCGACGACAGGGGCATGCTCGTCCGTGCCAACCTGATAGTCGCCACCAACAACAACATCGCTGGGATTGAGAAGTCCCTGATGGACGCCGCCCGCTTCGTATTCGAACAGGACGGCCTGAAGGAGCTGAGCCTCCCCGAACCACTCGTCAAGACATAGGCCCAAGGACTGATGGAGAATGACCGAAGAAATCCCTGAAGGACTGCTCAACCTCCTTGAGATGGTTGTGCGGTGCTATGACTGCTGACTATCATGCGGCGCTCATCTCGTCATCGTTGACGAGGAGGGCCGCGAGGTAGTCCGGAAGGAGCTCGTGACCGGCGGTGGATGAAGGCCCGGCCAAAAGGTGCGTGCCGGGCTGGACGGCCCCGCAAGGGCCCGCCAGTCACGCTCCTCCCCCACCTTTTTCTATGACACGCTACACTGTGGGCTGTCAGGCAGGGCCCGCACCCGGGTCGGCCTGTTCCCCTTTCCAATCTCTAGCTGTGGGCCCGGGCCCTTCCATGGAGTACCACAGTGATTGCCGGTGGTGTCCAGACCTCGTGCCGGCATGTCCACCACACTGTCACCCAGTCGGCTCTCGATAGTCGGGGGGTATGAGAGTGTACCAGTGTTGAGCTAGGTCCACTGTGACTTTGACCACACGACCGCTATCCCGTTGGCCATGCCCACGTAGAGCCACCGCCCGTCCACGGACAGCGACGTGACTGGCCCTTCCTGCCTGATCACCGCGTTGCACTCCAAGCTGTCCTTGTTGAAGACCCGCACCGTCCTGTCGTAGGAGCCACTGTAGACGAACTCCGCATCAGTTGTAAGGGCCCGGACATCCGAGTCGTGCCCGCTGAGTGTCCCAACGTGGTGCAGACCTGGCAGAGTGTAGACTAGCACCACATTGTCCCTCGATGCACTGAAGAGGCGTCCTTCATCCACCTCGATGACATACGATGCGTTTCTCGGGCCCTGGTATGGCAGTACCCCCTTCGTCAGTGGCCGTGGGACGACAGAAATCCCATTCTCCTCCCCTGCAGCGTAGAGATTCTCGTTGTCTGCTGCAAGGGCACAGACGCGGTCGCAATAGTCATAGAGGACAGTCTTGATATCAAGCGTCCTGCGGTCACGGATCTCAACGGTCGCACCTGATGCCACGTACAGGTGCCTGTCATCGAGTGCGAGGGCACGTACAGGCCCGGGGTATCCCCCTGATGCCAGCAGCCACTTCCAGCCGGGAAGTGACCAGGCATGGAGCGCTTCAGAACTCAGACCTGCGAGTACCCTGTCCTCGTCAACGAGGAGGGCAGACACCGTGCCAGAGAGCCGCCACATACTGCTGTCATAGTGCCATGACCCGACCTTGAAGACCTGGACTCCGTTGCCGCGGGCCACGAACACCAGCTGGCCTGCTCTCGCTATGTTACTGACGGGCCCTGTAAGCCCCAGCATGACACGTTCCGGCGGGACGAGCCGGGCCTCTGGCACGTATTTGTGCCGTGACGACACCAATCTGGCTTCCCTCGTGAGGCCTCCCTTGTCACAATGAAAGAAAAAACCTTCGAATACATGTCCTCCTCCCATGCTCATCCACACATGTGGCCCGTGACACCGTGACAGCCACCAGGACGCTACTTGTAGCCCCTCCCACCGTCTGCACCTGCGTCCTGTCCCTCCTACCTTTTATGCGCTGGGTGTGCACCGTCCTTGCTGTCCAAGATGTCACTCGCATACCGTTCGGCCATCGTCCGGCCACCGTCACCAGCTCTGGGACAGTGCGTGTCATCCCATCCACTCGCCCACACAGTGGACATACGGAGGGCGCAGGCGCAACACCAAGCATATGTGGACGCCCTCGTCAATCTCGGTCTTGATGTCACAGTGCTGCCACCCCTCCCACTCCCTGACTCGTGCTTTGTGGAGGACACGGCGGTCGTCCGTGACAACCGGGCAGTCCTCACACGGCCGCGCCCTGAGAGCCGCCGTCCCGAAGTGGACGCAATCGCACCGGTGCTCGGAGAGCACTTCGACTGCGTGCGTGTCGAGGCGCCGGCAACCCTTGAGGGCGGCGATGTCATCCACCTGTCAGACCGCCTCGTGGTAGGGGTGTCATCAAGGACGACGCCAGACGGGGTGGAGCAGCTCCGCACCCTCCTTGGCGTCCACGTCGACACGGTCACTGACACGACCATGATGCACCTCAAGTCGCACGTCACTGCTGTAAGCGACACGTTGTTCGTGTGTACACCCCGGTTCACGGGACACCGGGCCCTGCGGGCCGAGGAGGTGGTGGTCGTCCCACCGCCGGAGTCGCATGCCGCAAACACGCTGACCATCAATGGTACTGTGCTTCTGCCTGCGGGCTGTCCGCTGACAACACACGAGTTACGGGAGCGCGGCTTCGATGTTGTCGAGCTTGAGATGGACCAGTTCAGGCTGTGCGACGGGGCACTGACATGCCTGTCCGTATTGTTCTAGCCCTCACGACCAGCGACTGGTTGACCAGGTCATAGTACGAGCCACTGGACGACGTCGCCAGTCCGCAGAGGGTCAAACGGCACGTGTGTCGTGACTGTCTGGCTGGTGGGCATCGTCGTCACGTCGTGTTTCCAGTGCGCACGAGAGCCGGACGTGAAAACGTGTGCCCACGGCCTTCTCACCCTTCTCAATGACCTCAGCATGCACATCGCAGTTGCACATGGACGAGAGCGCCTTTATCAGGAAGAGGCCAAGGCCCCCCGTTGGCGGCATCTGGGGCACCGCACCTTGCTCGGAGTTGAGGTACTCCAGTGCTGCGCTGGACAGGCCGCCTGCATCGTCTTCGATTATCAGTGTCACGCTCCTGCCGTCTGTCCTATGGGCTATGCCTATGCGGGTGGCACCGTGTTTCAGTGCATTGTCGAGGATGTTCCACACGACCTGCCTGAGTAGCTGGTTCGATGATACGGGGATCTCTCCAGTAAGCGTGTTCTCAATACGGGCGTCCCTGTCCCTGTATACCCCCATGAGGGGTCTCAGGACACTGTCCACCATCTGACGGATATCAATGGTCTCGAAAGTGCTCTGTAGATGTGCCACCTGAGAGCTGACCTCGCGCATGTACTCTACGAACTTGGACGCGTTCGCAAGGGTGGCGGCAGCGACTTCGAGCCACTCGTGCGAGTCGGGCCCCCAGTCACGTGCCAGTTCCAGCGACTGGGATACCAGGTGCAGGTAGCCGCGGATGTCGTGCTGCACAATCCCTGAGAGTAGGAGCGCCACTTGGAACTGCGTCTGGAACCGCTGGTCGGTGACCTTCACGAACAGTGCGAACAGACATGCCCCCTGTACCGAGACCACAGTCCCCTGCAATATGACAAGTGCAGTCATGGCCTCTCTGAAGACAAGGCCCACAGTCGGGGCCACAAAACAGCTCGCGGCCCACAACAGCGCCGCCGTCCTAGCAATGGCGTTCAACCAGCCCGGATGTCTGTCAACGGTTGGTAGCGACCTGTAGAAGTAGATGCCAGCCACACCAGCATAGAGCAGCGGCGGGGCCAACATCAGGGGTGTCGGTACACCCAGGACCACCGTTACCGCACTGTACGCTGCGGCACCAACACCCATGGTCAGATACGTCGCCACGGAAAACGGTGCCCGCCCGGCTCCAAGCGAGCCGTTGAGCAGCAGTGTCGACCCGAACATGAGCCCGCACGCTGCTACGGCATCGAACACGTCCGGCTCCATCCCCAAGTTGAACACGCTAGGCCCGGTCATCGACGCCAGCACCAGCCAGCCCACGGCCCAGAAGCGCATCCGCGGCCCAGTAGCGTATCGCACGAAGCCTGTGATTATGATGAGCACGAATGTCAGTACCACCTCTATTCCAAGAAGCGTCGTCACATGCACCGGGAGCAACTCCTGCAAACCAGTCACCAGTCCCTATCTACTGTAGGCCCACACCACCGTGCTATCCATGGCCCCGTGCTCTCTCACCTGCGTTCCCAGACCCGCCGCCAGATGCATGTGTGGCCTGCACGCGGCCCACCGACCTCTGTTCATGTGTCGTTTCACATGCACTCTCTCCCACCACTCCATTAAGCATTATCTGTGACCGTCCCCCTCAGCAGACAGCCTACGGCCCGAATGTCGCTCAGTGGACACGCCCACTCTCAACCGATGAAGAGTCCGCCAACATAACCTCTCGCCCACATCCGTCGTCCCACATCCAGTCGTCTGCCAAAGTCGTCCCTCGTGCCCTCACCTATGGCTATGTCTCATATGTGGTGTCCCCCACAGGGCTGCCTGCACTCACGGGCCGAGGTCTGGTTGCAGCACATGCCGACACTCGATGTCCCGTCAATCCTGTCAATAAGGCGCCGCGTGTGCAGTACCCGTCGTGGCTGGCACCCAGAGAGTTGTCGTCACGCCTGTCCTGAGATACCAAGGTCATGGACCATGTGGTACTGGTAGTGCCGCAGTGGAGAGCCGGAAAAGGTTAATATCGTACTTTCAGCAACAGCTACGGCGGACAAGGAACGGAACGGTGGGCCAGTGATGCGGAGAGTGCTTTCGGGGCTCCACGCACTCCTTGCTGGGTGTCCTCTTGGGGCCAATGCGCGTCGACGGGAGCAGTTTCGAAACTGCAGGCAGGAGACCTGCGATAGGAAGTGTATGGGTCGTACTATGAACACACAGTATGCCCGTGGTGTGCGGACAGTACGCATGCGGGTGCGCTGGCCACTGGTTGTTGTGGTGGTGCTTGTCGTGGCCCTGCAACTGGGTGTAGGGACTTCCTCAAGCATGAGCCCCAGTGCCGGCACCAAGGGGCCTGCGGGCGACACCCAGCCCCATCAGCACCGACAACTTGGGCTGAGCGAAGCAACCGAGCTGAGCCCTCTCTATATCAGTGAGATGGACTACCACTTCATAACCCACGGGGAGTGCTTCCGGTCAGCTGAAGACCCTGACAAGTCCTACCTGCTTGCCATGAGCGTCGTTGACTCTGGTTCCGACATTGAGGTGCCAGTGTCAGTCTGGGCCTACAACCATACCTCAAGTACAGTCGACCAGATCTCCTCGACGTATCCAGTGCCCTCGGGCACAATGTACCTCCATCCCCTCAGTGCCACATACATGGGGCACCAGGTGCTCTGGGGGTACTCGTATGTTCATGGTGTGAGGAAGGTCGCGCTCTACTACTGGGACGGCACGGACTTCGTAAAGTTCACAAACGAGATTACGCTTGGGGGTGGCGTCTGGACCTGGCACCACTACGAGTACGACTTCAACCATGATGGCATCCCCGACTTCACCTTCGCATGTTCCTACGGTGGTGGTCAGGTGGGCGTCATCACATGGGACGGTAGTTCCACAATCTCAATCGCATGGCAACTCGACTTCGGTCTTACGACTCACAGCGGCAGCATTGGCGATATCGACAACGATGGAAAGCCCGAAATCGTGGCCCTCTCGTGGACCGACGAGTCTGTGAAAATCATTGACTGGACTGACAACTTCGACTTCAGTCTGCTCACGTCATACGACTTGGCGGCACACAGCATGACCACCGGTGGTGTGGATGCAGTTGTCGGGGATGTTGACAATGATGGCGTATCCGAGCTGTTCGTCAGTTGCACAAAGAGCGGAACGCCATGGCTGTATGTCTTCCAGTACACGGGCGGCGAGCTCGTGAACGTAGACAGCTATCTCCTCGGGACCCGCGAGTTCCCAGACTTCTCGACGGTAGACATCTGTTTCTTCGACCAGGACTCGGTCCCTGATATCTTGGTAGGTACAAATGAGTCCTTCGAGATACTGAACTGGGACAAGACCACCGGGTTCTCGTGCAAGTACTACTATGAGAACCCCTATGCCCACCACGACCCTCCGCCACAATATGATGAGTTCAACTACTACATCATCCCGGCAAACTTGGACGATGACGACCAGTCTGAGGTGGCAGTTTCATTCGCCACTTACTCTACTGAAACAAATGCGTAGTACCACACCCTTGGTGTCTTTGACAGCGATGTGTCTTTTGACGACGACTCCGACGGGATGCCTAACAAGTGGGAAGAATCTCACGGTCTGGACTACTCCAACAGCAGTGATGCATCCCTAGATGGGGACAGGGACGGTCTGACAAACTTGGAGGAGTACCAGAACGGCTGTGACCCTTGGAACAACGACACAGACGCTGATGGTCTTGCCGACGGGTGGGAGGTCGCCAACGGCCTGAATCCTACTGTTGTTGACACGGATGGCGATGGCCTCGACGACAACTACGAGGTGACGCATGGCCTCGACCCGTTGAGCCCTGACACCGACGGCGATGGGATGCCTGATGGCTGGGAGGTTGCACACGGTTTCAACGCTACGTACTCTGACGATGGGGTGCTGGACGCAGATGGTGACGGTGTGTCCAACTCTGAGGAATACCTGAACGGCTGTGACCCGCTCAAGGCTGACACGGACAATGACGGCCTCCCAGACGGTCTTGAGCTAGCCTTGCCGCTCAACGCGACCGTGCCGACTGACGGATATGCGGTGTGGGGGCTGCTCGGTGTGTGCGCTGGTGTTGTGGTGCTGGCAGGTCGCCGATGGCGCGACAAGCAGCTACACCCGTGGCGCCATGACCCCGGAGTGGCCTCGGTCAAGGACGAGGTGCTGAGGGTGCTTGAGTGGTTCAAGATCATGGCGCAGCGTGCGGCGGAGCTTGAGGACGCACATGACTACAAGGGTGCAGCCCGCCTTCTTGAAAAGCTGCTGAGCATCATTCAGAGAGGACGCAACGACATCATGGTTATTGGTCGCGATAGGTATGAGGCGCGGGTGGCAGAGCTGGAATGCGCGTTGTGGCGCTGCAGAGTCAAGGCCCACATAGCTGATGCACAGGCCATTGTTGACAAGTTGAAGTCACGTACGGCCCACATCTGGGATGACGGTTCCCTCCACAAGGCCCTCAAAGATGTGGATGGTGCCCGTGAAGCGGCATCGGCTGAGCTGAAGGCTGCGCGTGAGGCCGTAGCTCAGGGCCGACTTACAATTGAGGCCGGGTGGGTCACCCAGGCCGAGCATGACCTTGATACGCGCCTGAACGATGTCACCCAACAGATCCGGAAACGCCTGAGCGCACTCTCTACGGTCAGGGCCAAGGTGGATGAGTTGGAGGATGTGGTGGCGGCCAGCATGGGCAGCGACCCTCTGGAGGACCGGATTGCTCGGCTGGAGTCTGCACTGGGGGCGCTGCAGCAGGCTGTGAAGTCGCTCGGGGCCGGTCTGGATGTGCTCTTTTCTCCGCAGGCTGACGCGAAACGTCGACTTGAGAAATGGCAGGTGGACTTGGCGCACGACCTCGGCCTTGACATCCTGGAAGAGGCCTACCTCCGGCTCAACTATCTGAAGTCACTGGAGGAGCTGACGGGTGAAGGGCCTATTGACCCGAGAATGGAGGAGGCGGCTGCCCGGGATGCCATTGAAGGCGTGCTCATTGAGGCAAGGCGCGCAGTTGCAGAGGTCGAGCGGATGGATGAGAGCTCAGGTGAGCGCTGGGCCATCGTGGAGGAGGTAAGAGACCGCCTGCTCATGGCCCAGGACCTTGCGCGACGGTTTCAGTTCACAGAGCTCGAGGGCGAGGTCACGCGCCTGCTGGAACGGCTGTATGAATAGTGATGTGCATGTGGGTCAAGGCCTGTGCACCAGCTGGCCGCCACTTGGCCCGGCCACACTTGGGACACCTGGTACGGCCCCGTGCGAGAGAGTCGAGATGGGGCTTCCCGCAAGTCCCTCAGGGGGTGGTCGGGCGCCCCATAGCTCTCCGGTGGCAGTACGGTGCTGGGCTGCGATGACGACCACATCCGAGTTTCAGAGCCTGCGCTCAGCTCGTTTCCCAATGGCACCCGGCGTGCTCCTCGCTGGTGCTGTAAGTCGGGGTGCTGCGGACGCACTCAACGCTGTCACTGGTGGTGTCCGTGAAGACGGGATGCCGCCGGCTGATGACAGACATGCGGACAGGTAGCGACGGAGTGGTAGTCGGGCTCTGACAGGTACTGACGGAGCATGGGGTACGCGGGTGTGCCGACGTAGGTCAAGTCTACTGCGGACAGGCTGGAGGGGCGCTCCGTGGCTGTACCTGCGATGGGGAGCTGCTGGTGCTTTGGGGCTGGGAGTGTAGTGCGTCGGTGTTGTCATGGCGACCGCAACACTAATTGCGCCCGTTGTGTCAGGGGTGTGTGACCACTGGCAAGGTGCGCCGCGTCCTGATATGCAACGTTTCAACTGACGGTGCGTAGACATGAGGGGGGCTTGGACGCCAGGTGTGCTGACGGCGGCCCGCACATTGCTGGGGCATGGGAAGTGATCAGTTGTACAGGCACTACTCCGTATTGTTCGCAGTGTCCGTCCTGATAGCGGCATCGGCAGTTGTTGGCTGCACATGGAATCCTGTCATGTCCTGTCGAGAGTGTGGCTCTGGGGCTGGCCCAGTAGGGAGCGCAGCACCTGCAGATGGCGCTACCGTCCTCTGGAGCAGCCCGGCCGGGGGCGATGTGAAGTCGTCCCCTGCCCTCTACGATGTCAACGGTGATGGGGTTGTGGATGTTGTTGTCGGGAGCTGGAATGGTAGCCTGCTCCTGATGTATGGCACCAACGGGTCGGTGTGGGGAAATGTGGTCACCACGGGCCCCATAATGTCCTCACCCACGCTGGGGGCCTTGACCGGTGATGGCAGTCTTGACATCGCGTTCGGCGACCTGAACGGCAACTTTCTCGTGGTGGACGGTACGAACCTCTCAGTGTTGCTCGCCATCTCCTTCTCTGGTGCTGTCCTTGCATCGTCTGCAGTTGGTGATGTTGACGGTGATGGTGACATGGATGTGACAGTGGGCACTGAGGGGAACTATACGTGCGCCATCGATGCAGCAAACGAGTCTGTGACGTGGGAGTTCAGTACCCAAGGGGGTGTGTTGTCTTCTGCTGCCCTTGGTGATGTCGACGGTGACGGTGACATGGATGCCGTTTTCGGGTGTTGGGACCGGAGGGTCTACGCCCTCGACGGTGCCACTGGCAATGTTCTATGGTCATACGAGACCGGTGATGAGGTATGGTCCTCGCCTGCACTGGGTGATGTGGACGCTGATGGTATCTGTGAGGTGGTCATCGGCAGCGAGGACGGACACGTATACGTACTGGAAGGTGACACCGGCAACACGGTCTGGTCACATGATGCTGGGGCCGCTGTCACAGCCTCACCTGCGCTTGGCGATGTCGATGGTGACGGTGACCTTGATGTGGTCGTGGGTGCCTTTGATGGCTGGATGTATGCTCTTGATGGCACGACAGGCTCGCTCCTGTGGTCCTTCAGTGCTGGCGCCGGGACTGTTTCATCGCCTGCGCTCGCCGACCTCAATGGCGATGGGGGCCTCGACGTCGTCTTCGGCGACGGCAACGGCCGGGTATGGGCACTCATGGGCACCAACGCCAGCGTCCTGTGGTCCTTCCAGACAGGAGGTGTTGTGGGCTCGTCCCCGTCCGTCGGGGACATCGATGGCGATGGTGACCTGGACGTGGTAGTGGGCTCTGATGATGACACGGTATACGCACTCGAGGGCTCCTCGGGCCCGGGCCGGGTATACTGGGAGGGCTCGCGCGGTGACATGGCTTTCCGGAGGACGGGATGCCTCGACGACATAGACCCTGACGGCGACATGCTCTCGGACTACTCTGAGGCACTCTATGGCACCGATAGCAGTGACGTGGACACCGACGACGACGGTCTTGCTGACGGGTGGGAGGTCGCCAATGGCCTCGACCCTACTGTTGTTGACACAGATGGCGACGGTCTCGACGACAACTACGAGGTGATCCATGGCCTCGACCCGCTGAGCCCTGACACCGATGGCGATGGGATGCCTGACGAGTGGGAGGTGTCGCATGGCCTCAATGCAACAGATGCCAGTGATGCTGCACAGGACCCCGACCATGACGGTCTTTCCAACCTCGGGGAGTACCAGCACGGGTGTGACCCGGGTAATGCTGACACGGATGGTGATGGTCTGGCCGATGGCTGGGAGGTCGCCCACGGCCTGGATCCAACCGATGTGGACTCGGACGGCGATGGTATGCCTGACGGCTGGGAGGTCGACCATGGCCTCAATGCCGGAGATGCCGGGGACGCAGCACTTGACGGTGACAACGATGGTCTGACAAACCTTGCTGAGTACCAGAACGGGTGTGAGCCCGGGAATGCTGACACGGATGGTGATGGTCTGGCTGACGGGTGGGAGGTGGCCAACGGCCTCGACCCCACTGTCAGTGACAGCGACAGTGACGGCCTGATTGACGGGTGGGAGGTGGAACATGGTCTTGACCCAAGTTCCAACGACACGGACGATGATGGCCTCGCTGATGGCTGGGAGGTCGCCCACGGCCTCAATGCTACTGACACCGACACCGATGGTGATGGTCTCTCGGACAGCTGGGAGGTGTCTGAGGGCCTGGATGCGACCAGCGACGACAGTGACGGTGACGGCATGCCTGATGGCTGGGAGGTCGCCCACGGTCTTGACCCGGCAAGTCCGGAGGATGCTGCACTGGACCCTGATGGTGATGGCCTGACAGGCCTCGAGGAGTACGTGAACGGTTGCGACCCTCGTGACAATGACACTGACAGCGATGGCATGCCTGATGGCTGGGAAGTGGCCCATGGCCTGGACCCGACCGATGCCACAGATGCAGCAGCTGACAGTGACAGCGATGGCCTGTCGGCTCTGGAAGAGTACCAGCATGGCAGTGACCCACGGGACATCGACACAGACGACGACGGTCTCTCTGATGGCTGGGAGGCGTCAATGGGGCTGGATGCTGCCTCCCCCCTAGACGGCTACGCCATCTGGGCGTTTCTCACTGCTGCCGCCATTGTCCTCGTCGTTGTCATCGCGTACTCCCTGCGGCGACGTGGACTGTTCCCACAGCGTCCATGAGGTCACCTGTGAGTACCCAGGACCAGCAGTCAGGTGCTTGGGATGGGCCCGCATACAGGGCCACTCCCTCTCTGGCCGTGTGAGCAGTAGGGTACATGTCTGGTCTCCGAGCCGCAGTAGCGGAATGAGCCCTCTGTGCAGGTCGAGCTGTGCATGGCCCACAGGCGGGCTGGTGGGCAAGCCGGTGACCAGAGCGGCAACGTATCATGTACCAGTGCCGTACATGGAGACGTTGTATCGCCATGGGCTACTCGGTTGTGTGACCCCGTGGCGCGGAGGTGACGCCGTCCCTGTAGTGTCCGGACTCCTATCTCACTCCTCAACCAGTGTCCTGTCCCGGCACTGCAAAGTGTTCCTCCCTCACGGAGTACGTCACGACAATGAAGCTCAGGACTGCGCTCACTACGAGGCCAATGACCCCCTCCAGAAAGAGCACCACCTGGCCGAACCCTGCAACAAGTGGGGCCACAAGGAACCAGATGACAATGCTCGGCAGCACTGACAACTGGAGTGCGGTCTCGGTATATGAGGAGAGCCCGGTAGAAGACCCAATCGGTGTCGCACGCCGCAGGAGCAGCCGTGCTATGCCGTAGCTCCAGACCACGGTGGCGGCCCACGTTCCGAGGGCGAAGAGGAGGAACTGTGATCCTGTGAAGGCACTCATCGGTCGTGCTCTCACGGCTGCTGCCTTTCAATCTGTCGGTCTCCCGGGTCTCTCCGTCCTGCGGAGGCGTGGTGTGCCGTGACGAGTCCTCTAGGGACGGTTGTCCATGAGTACAGGCAGCTTGGCTGGTGACCGGCATTCCGGTGATGTCCCATGGGGCACTGTGCCGACACACCAGGGACGTGGACTGGTCATCCCGGATGCAATCATGGACACTGGGGCCACGTATCGTGGGGTGCCTGTCACTGGAGGCCTGTCTGGTCTATCATGGACCAGGCGGACACCAACATCCGGCCCATCCTCATTGACCTCCCACGGTTTCGTCTGTCCCATCTGGACTCACGGGGCCCCATCTCGAGGGCCTGTCGGTGCAGGTACTGTGTCGTGGCTCGGCCCGCGTCCGTTGGGCTGCCAACGTACACCATGCGTCGGACCGGGTGGAGTGCCCCTATGTCGGTTGGCAGCACAGCAGTCGTCGGTTGCCCCAGTGGCAACAACGGCCAAGAAGACTATTATCCTCTAGCACCGGTAGTGCTTTTCGACACAGGTGTGTTTCGGCACACACGAGAGTGACCAGAATGGAACCTGAGGGACTACTCCCACTCACAGAGCCGCTACTAGAAAAGGCGGTGGAGGTATACACGAGGGCTTTCTGGAGCGACCCTCTTACGATGTACTTCTTCACCAGTGAGGAACAGAGGCGTCGACTGCTGCCCCTCTTTGCCGAGTACAGGCTGAGGTACGGAATGCGCTATGCCCATGTGTTCACAACATCAGAAGACGTTGAGGGCATCGCCGTGTGGACGCACTCTGACAGTGACAAGGGCAGCCTGCTGAGGAGCTTCAGGACGGGCGGTCTCAGGCTGATCCGTGCATGTGGTCTCTCATTGACGAAGAAGATGCTGAGGGTGCAGGAGTTCACTGAGGAGAACCGGGCGAGGTACGCGGAGCTACCGTACATGCACCTCAGTTCTTTTGCTGTCGACCCCGAGCACCAGGGAAAGGGGGTTGCCAGCAGGCTCGTGCGGCCAGTGCTGGCCCATCTTGATGCCAACAGTATCTACGGTTATCTTGAGACCCAGAGCGAGCGGAACGTGTCCATATACAGGCACTATGGCTTTGAGGTCTTGGCGGAGGTTACCCTGCTCGACACTGACATCCCGCACTGGGACATGATACGTCGCCCACGCCAGCCGTCTGGTGGTGACGCCCCGTCCTGACAGGTGGGCGCAGCGTGAGGGTACGTCAGGGCTGGACATCATGTACGCACTTGGACTCACAGGGCCCGTGGTTGGCAGAGAGGTCACGGGTCCGGGGCATACAACACCACATGCCCCCAAGCTGCTCCTGTCAGCAGCCCTCCGCTGCCCGGTGCGCACACATGTTTATAAGCATCGAGCTGGCAGAACACACAGGTCGACCCATCAAGCAGGGGGACGTGGGATGTTTCCCGGTGACATATGGTCGCGGGCTCATTCCGTATCCGACTCTGCTTCTTGAGTCCGCCAGTCAACCAACGTGATCCAAGATGACTTACGAGAGAGAGCCAGTTGTGGCTACGGTTTCTGAGCTCAGGCCCAGGATGAAGAACATCACAATCGAGTTTAGAGTGATTGACAAGGGCGAGGTGCGTGAGGTGACCTCGCGGCAGGACGGTGAGAGCCACCGTGTGTGTGATGCCGTGGTCGCCGATGCTACCGGTTGTGTCGTCATGCCACTGTGGGATGACAACATCGAGTCAATTGAGGTCGACAAGACCTACCGCCTAGAGAACGGCTACACCGGCCTTTTCCAGAGGCACCTGCGGCTGAACATCGGTCGCTACGGTGTCATCAGAGAGGCCGACACCGAGATTGAGGAGGTCGACACAGACCTCGACATGTCTGCTGCCGAACACGAACGTCCACAC